>JAYTNY010000164.1:0-40548 GCA_043748055.1 Roseobacter sp. | reverse complement strand
GCTGCTGGCCCGCGTCGCAATCCGCTCCACGGCGGCGCTCTTTTTGATGCTCATGCTCATGGCGTACTGGTTGTTCTCGCACAAATAAATCACCGGCAGCTTCCAAATGCTCGCCATGTTCAAACTCTCGTGGAACGCCCCCTCGTTCGAAGCGCCATCCCCAAACACAGTGAGGCACACCTGGTCGGTCTTGCGCATTTTGATGCTGTAGCCCACGCCCGTGCTGATGGGTATGCCGCCGCCCACAATGCCATTCGCGCCCAAGTTATTCGTATCCACGTTCGCAATGTGCATGCTGCCACCGCGCCCTCGGCAATAGCCCGCCTCACGGCCCAAAAACTCGGCCATCATCGCGTTCACGTCGGCCCCAAACCAGGCCAAACAATGCCCATGCCCGCGATGTGTATTCAGCAAGTAATCGCCTTCTTTCAGCGCCGCACTTGCGCCAACAGCAGTCGCCTCTTGTCCAATGCTGAGGTGCATGGTGCCGTGCGTCTTGCCGTTAATGTAAAGCTCCTCGGCCTTCTCCTCGAAGGTGCGAATCAGCATCATCTTCATCAGCAATTCGTCTGCGCGGGGCTTTAGCGCGCCTAGCGTATGTGTGTCTTGTTTTGTTTTTGCCATAAGACGTGATTAGGGATTAGGGATTAGGGATTCATCGCCAATCCCTAATCCCTAATCACCGCTATGCCATTCCCAACACTTCCGTCGCCGCCGCCTCATCTGTCACCAATACATTTACAAATTTTCCGCGCAGCGCGCCCAGCACAGCAGGGGCTTTCTCGCTGCCACCGGCAATGCCAATCTTGGTGGGCACACCTTGCAACGTTCGCGCATCAATCCCCACCACGCGGTGCGCCAATGGCGTGTCTACTAAATTCCCCTTCAAATCAAAGTTAATCGCGCACACGTCGCCTACTGCGCCATGCGCGGCCAGTTCGCGCACATTGGCTTTGCTGAGGTAGCCTGCTCGCACCAAAGACGACAGCCCCGCATCCACGCTGCCGATGCCTACGATAGCCAATTGCATGAGCTTCGCGCTTGCCAGAATTTGTTTCACGCGCTGGTCGTTTAGCAATGCGTTGCGCATGGTCTCCGTCGCCACAACTAACGGGGCAGGCAGGATGGCGTACTTGCCGCCCAAAATGCGCGAGAGTTTGCGCGCCAGCTCGTGGCCGTCCACCTCGGGGTCGGGTGTGCCATAGCTGCCAATCATTTGCACCACGTTGATGCTGGTGCAAGGCTTGGGCTTGAGCGCGTTGATCGTTGCCGCCACGGCTGTGCCCCAACTCACGCCCACGGTCATCCCGTTTTGCAGTGCGCCATCCACTAATTGTGCGGCCAGTTTGCCCAGTTTGTTCAACATTTGCTGGTAATCCAACGCGCCACGCGCCAACACGCGCACCTCTTTTAAGCGGAATTTGCGCTGCAACGCCGCCTCAAGCTGGGTGCAACGCGCCAGGGGGTGATACACATGGAACTCGACGATCTTCTGTTTTACCGCCTGTGTTAACAAGCGCGAGATCATAGAACGCGAGTAGCCAGTCTTGTGCGCTATTTGGGATTGGTTTAGCCCCTGCATGTAATACATCTCGGCCACCTGTGCCAGCAGGTCGAGTTGGTCGTCGGTGTCGGGTCGGTTGCTCACACGCCAAATTAAACCGCACTGCTGCGCGTTTGTGCAAGGGTTGCACAAATGTGAGCTTTGTAGCGATCGAGGAATTTCGCACAGGCCGCATTCAACTCACGCCATTCTTAAACTGGCGCATAGCCAATTGCCCCGAATGCGGCTTTCTCGATGGACTTATGGTGTGAATTTGAGCAGGTGGATTGGCGACCGTATGCGCCGGAGGCGTATCGAACGTAACTGAGACTTGTCAGGTAGCGCACCAAAAGACTAGGTTAACTGGCGCATACCTGCGCTATCTGACAGGTCTGAACGACAGCGACAAAAATCTATAGTAACTTCTTCAACTCAAACAAAGCCATCAACGCCTCCAACGGACTCATCGCATTCGGGTCCAGCCCCTTCAGCTTCTCCAGCGCAGCCGAACGCTCCGCAAACATCGAAATCTGCGCAGGCTCCTCTGCCGTCTGTTGTCGCGGCTCCGAAGCCGAGTTGTCTGTTGTCTTTTGGCTCCCCGCCTCCAGCCCCTTCAACACATCCTGCGCCCGATGCACCACCGCTGGTGGCAAGCCCGCCAACTGCGCCACATGCACCCCATAGCTTTTGTCCGCGCCGCCCTCAATTACTTTATGAAGGAACACGACATCGCCCCCCTCGTCACTTACCGCCACGTTGAAGTTGCGCACTTGCGGCAACGTTTCGGAAAGCTGAATCAGCTCGTGGTAATGCGTAGCAAACAGGGTCATCGCCCGCCGGTCGGGGTGGTTGTGCAAGAACTCGATCACGCTCCACGCAATCGCTAGGCCGTCGTAGGTGCTGGTGCCGCGCCCAATTTCGTCCAAGATCACCAAGCTGCGCGGCGTGCAGTGCCGCAAAATGTTGGCCGTCTCCACCATCTCCACCATGAAGGTGCTTTGGCCCGCGGTTAATTCATCTTGCGCGCCGATGCGGGTGAAGATGCGATCGACGCAGCACAAACTGGCGCGTTGGGCGGGCACGTAGCTCCCAATTTGCGCCATCAACACCACCAGCGCCACCTGTCGCATGGTGGTGCTCTTGCCACTCATGTTGGGGCCGGTGATGACGTGAATCCGCGCATTACTATCCAGGCAGGTGTCGTTGGGCGTAAACGGCACCTCGCTCAACAATTGCTCAATTACCGGGTGGCGGCCTGCTGTAATCTCAATCTTGTTCTCGGCGCTAAATTGTGGGCGTGCATAGTTGTTGCGTGCAGCCACCTCGGCCAACGATGCAGCTACATCCAGCCGCGCAATCGTATGTGCCGCGCTCATCAAGTGCTTGGCATGCGAGCCAATCACCGCGTTGATCTCCGTCAACAATCTCGATTCAATTTCAGTCGTGCGCTCATCGGCGTTCAAAATCAGCGTCTCGTATTCTTTTAGTTGCGGGGTGATGTAGCGCTCGGCATTCGTCAGCGTTTGCTTGCGAATGTAATCGGCTGGGGCCAGCTCCTTTTTGGCGTGGGTTATTTCGATGTAGTAGCCAAAGACTTTGTTGTAGCCGACCTTGAGCGACGTAATGCCCGTGCGTTCGCGCTCCAGCCGCTCCAAATTCGCCACCCACGTCTTCGCCTCGCGTGAGGACAGATGAACGCCATCCAATTCCTCACTAAACCCTGGCTTTACAAAGCCATCGTCATCAGGCTCTTCTTTGATGGCGCTCGAAATTAACTCGATGATGGGTTGCAGGTTGGAAGGTTGGAAGGTTGGAAGGTTGGTGTTGTTCAAACCTTCAAACCTTCCAACCTCCAAACTCTGTTCACAGGCTGCCTTCAAGCTCAACAAGTCCTTTGGCTTGGCGATGCCGCTGGTTACGCGCCCGGTCAGGCGTTCTAGGTCGGGCATGTTCTTTAGGCCATCGCGCAGTTGTGTGCGCAACATGGCATCATTAAACAGCGCATCCACGCGGGCCAGCCGCTCCTCAATCGCTTGCTGCTCCACCAACGGCTGCGACACCCAACTGCGCATTAGGCGCGCGCCCATCGGGGTCATCGTCTTGTCCAAAATGCTCAGCAACGAACCCTGCTTGTTGCGGCTGCGCGAGCCTTCGGTCAGCTCCAGGTTGCGCCGCGTCACTGCATCCAGCCCCATAAAGTGCGCAGTAGAGTAGACGCGCAAGTCGTTCATCTGATGCAGCGCTGCCGGTTGCGTCTCGCGCAAATACGCCAGAATCGCGCCCGCCGCCCGCATCGCAAAGGGCTTGTCCTCCAGCCCAAAACCTTGCAGCGTGCTTACCTTAAATTGGTCGAGCAATATTTGGCGCGCGTTGGTTAGCTCAAAACGATAAGCGGGGTAGGGGGTGATGAGTAATTGGTGATTGGTGATGGGTGATGTTTGACGGGACTGTGCAGTTGTTTCCGGTTGCAACACCTCACGTGGTTGCACGCGGGCCATCTCGCGTTCCAACTCGATGGCACTCTCCAACTGCGTGGTCCAAAACTCACCGGTCGTAATATCGCAGTAGGCGAAACCAACAGAAGTGATTGGGGATTGGGGATGAGTGATTGGCTGCTCCGAATCCCTAATCCCTAATCCCCAATTACCAACCACAGCCCCCAAATAATTCGGCCTGCCCGCGTCCAACATTCCCGGCTCTACTACGGTGCCGGGGGTAATCACGCGGCGCACCTCGCGCGGCACCAAGCCGTTGATGGCCTCGCTGCCCAACTGGTCGGCCAGCGCCACGCGGTAGCCTTTCTCGATTAAGCGGGCAATGTAACCCTCGGCGGCGTGGTGCGGCACCCCGGCCATGGGGATGCGCGTGTCTTTGGCGATTGGGCGCGAGGTCAGCACCACATCCAACTCGCGTGCAATCAGCTCGGCATCCGCATCAAACGTCTCGAAAAAATCGCCCAGGCGAAAGAACAAAATGCAATCCGGGTATTTACGTTTGAGGTCTAGATATTGACGGCGAACGGGGGTGTCTTCGTCTTGAGCGGATCGGGCCATATAAGTAGTTGAAAGTTCAACACAGTTATCATCACAGTTAATTGAGCAACGTGTTCACTTCTCGAATAAGAGCGGGTAAGTCTTTGATGATCACAATCCAAACGATATCGTTTTTGATTGCGTCGTAACCATGCACGAGGATGTTGCGAAAGCCGATGATCTTACGGGCATCTGTGATGCGATCCAAGAGATCATCCTCATCAGCTTCCGGCAATTCGCTGCGAAGGCGAACAAAAGCTTCGCCCACAACCATGAGTTGGCGCTCAATTGCCGAACGAAGCATGACATCAGCCTCGTAATCAGCAAATGACTTCGCGTGAATAAATTGAACGATGAGTTCAGATGCTGCCTGAATGTCATACAGATGCTTCTTGACTTCGAGTTTCATAGATCAGTTGCTTGGGCTTTTCTTGAATAGATTGCTGAAAATATGGATTGCGAATGGCATCTGGCTCGACGAGATCGATATGTCGTTGAAAGAGATCTTCCAGTGAAAACAACAGGCCAAAATATGTGTCTGCACGCATCGTCATTGGCATAGGCTTGAAGCGAACCAAAAAATCAATGTCGCTTTTGGCTGGGTCAAAATGATTGGTTGCCGCTGAGCCAAATAGCTCTAGCCGCTGCACGAAGTACTTGTCGCATAGCGTTGAAATCAATTTCGAATTGGTCTCGATTTCCTCAATCATCAATCCCATTTTACGCACGTTCAACAAACGATGATACTGTGCGTGACATGGAGCTGGATACCCACCGCTTGCACCTCCGCGAATTCGTCGCCAGCGATTGGCCCGCCGTGCTGGCCTATCAAAACGACTCGCTTTACCTGCGCTACTATCCGCTCGTCGAGCAAACCGAGGCCGGTGCCAAGTCTTTCGTGCAGATGTTTCTCGATCAGCAAGCCGAGCAGCCCCGCCGCAAATTTCAACTCGCTCTCACGCTTAAATCTGAGGACGCGCTCATCGGCAATTGCGGCATCCGCGTGAATGACCCAGAGCAGGGCGAGGCCAACATCGGCTACGAGATCAGCAGCGCTTATTGGGGCCGGGGCTACGCCAGCGAAGCCGCCTGCGCCATCGTAAACTTCGGCTTCGAGGAACTTAACCTGCACCGCGTCTGGTCGTGGTGCGTGGCCGAAAACATCGGCTCCTACCGCGTTATGGAGAAAATTGGCATGACCTGCGAGGGCCGTCTGCGCGAGCGCGAGTTCATCAAAGGCGAGTGGCACGATCACTTGCTCTATGCCATTTTGAAAGATGAGTGGAAGAGAAGTATGAAGTATGAAGTATGAGGGATTCTTCATCCCTCATACTTCATACTTCCTCACTTCAAAATGTAATATGTCCCGCGCTTGTCGCCCACGCGCATCACCACGCCGCGGTCCACCATGTCCACAAAATCGCGGCGCAGCGTCTCCGGGTTTACGTCTGGGCTAATCTCCTGGTAATCCCGATTGGTGATGCGGCCATGCTCTTTCAAAAATGCGATCATCTTTTGCAGCCGTTGTTGCTGCGCGTTCTGTGGCATGGCCTCTTGTAGTTTCTCCAACGCTGCCTTCTTCGCCAACAGCGTCACCATAAAGCCGCCGTCGGTTTCTTCGAAGTGTGGTTCGGGCTGGTTGCGCTCCTTCATCACCCGCAGCATGCGGTCTATGCCATAACCCAGCCGCTCGATGAAGCCCATGTCGGCCAACACTTGCACCAACGCCTCGTTGCGGCTGTAGCGCTCGCGCAACAAATTCTTCAACGTCACATGCCCCGGCAACTTGCCCGGCGATTTCACTTCGACCCGATCCCCAAACATGAAGACGTGAATCTGGCTACCGGTTAGCCGGTAATCTCGGTGCGCCACCGCGTTGACAACGGCCTCGCGCAAGGCGCTGGCGGGGTAGGGCGCTTCGTCGCTGCGTTGCCAGCTTTTCATGTTGCTCTGCACGCTCATGTTCTCGATTAAGAACGCCTCAGCCTTGCGAATTTGCTCCGGCAGCGTGCCGCCGATGCTCTGGCGCGCAAACGCGTCCTCCATCTCATTGCCCTTAAACCGTGCCGCCAAAACTTCTGCGCCCTTAATCCAACGTTGCGGGTGTTTGCCAAACAACAGCAAGCCCGCATACGTGGGCTTGAGCTTGCGCGAGCCGACCACGCACCCGCGCGTCAACATTATCTCTTCCGCGCTGGCCTCGCCGCTGCTTAGTTTGCTGGCGTAGTCTTCGATGGCTTTCCAGTTCAAATCATCTTTGCTGCTGCCGCTGGGGCTGCTGCTTTCCCAGGTGCCTTCGCCGCGCAACAGCATCAGTTCGCGCAAGGGCCGCGCCGCAATGATGGCGTTGCGTGCGCCATCGCGCAGGTAATAGCGGCCCTCGTAGCTGTAGGCGTTAGGCAAGCCCTCTGGCACTTCGATGGCAAGTGCTGCAAAACCTCGCGGGTCTGCATTAGGTTCCGACTTTTGGCCGCGTTTCTCATCAAGACCCGCGAGGTTTGAGTCGGCCACGAAATACGGCAGCGGCACGATCAGTCGTGGTTCGCACATCAACAAGGCTTTCATCGCCTCATCGCGCAGGGCCTCGGGGTCAACTTCTTTCACCTTCTCTTTGCGCAATGGCTTGAGGGGAACCAGCAGCACACCGCCGCGCGCATTCGCCAACGCAGTGAGCGAGCGGGCCATGCGGTCGGCATTTGCCAGACTAGTAGATAGCACTTCGATGCGCAGGCCCGCGCCCGCGCTCAGCAGCTTTTTGATGTCGGTGAGGGTCAGCATGAAGAGGTGCTGTATTTTCTCGCAAAGGCGCGAAAGCGCAACGATGAGTCTCAGTCGTTCGCGCCACTTATTCCCCCGTAAATTGAACTTACAAGAATTCGGCTATTTATGGCAACTTTCGGCAGGATTTGCGCTCCCAATTTCGCGTTCCCCACTTGACATAGAACGCTTGTTCGCTAGAATCTGCCACTAGAACAAAAGTTCATAATTCGAATTTATGCCTACTTGGGTATGAATTTGATGGAGCAGCCCAATGACCGACCAAACGCAATTGCCCGAATCACAACGCCGAATTCTCGCGTTCATCACTCGCTATGTGGACGATAACGACGTGCCGCCGACGATCCGGGAGATTCAGAAGGGGGCGGGCATCAGCTCCACCTCGATGGTCAGCTACCACTTGAAGGCATTGGAACGTGCGCAGATTTTGAACCGCTACGAGCGGCGCTCGCGTGGGGTGGTCATTACTTCTCCCAATCGCATTAACCCGCGAGACATGGTTAGCATCCCCATTGTGGGCCGCATTGTGGCCGGCGAACCCGCCCCCACGCCCGATGCCGATGCGTTGGCCGATGCCGAGAACACCCTGCAAATTGCCCGCAGCATGGTGGGCCATGCCGAGGATTTGTATGCGTTGGAAGTGAAAGGCAACTCCATGATTGACGCGCTGATTAGTGACGGCGATATTGTGGTGATGAGCAAGGGCGCCGAAGTACGCAATGGCGATTTGGCCGCCGTGTTTCTGCTGGATAAGAACGAGAGCACCCTCAAGCGGGTTTACTTTGAGGGCAAGCGCCTGAAGCTGAAGCCGGAGAACCCCACCATGAAACCCTTTTATGTGGATGCGCGCAGCGCCCAAATTCAGGGCAAGGTGCTGTGTGTCATCCGGCGGGCGTAGATGGCTGGAATAGAAACTCACGACGACGACCTCAGCCGGTTTGAAGCGGAGGGTGCTGCGTCGTTGCCGATCACAACTGATCAAGTCGGCTCTCATTAAATCGGCAAGGAGAGGCATCATGAAATTTCTGCTCACTTCCGCTGGCATCAAGAACACGAGCATCCACAATGCGTTGGTCGACCTACTGGGCAAACCGATCGCCGAGTCCAGCGCCCTCTGCATTCCTACTGCGGGGTACGGGCATCCCCAGGTCAGTCCTGGTGGGGCTTGGCGTTTTATCAGCGGACGAGAACCCAGATGCCCCATGTGCGAATTGGGATGGAAGTCCTTGGGCGTGCTGGAGCTCACTGCGCTGCCCAGCATCGCCCAAGAACGTTGGATCACTTGGGTCCGAGAGACAGACGTCCTGCTGGTGAATGGCGGCGACGCGCTGTATCTGTGCCACTGGATGCGGCAGTCCGGGCTGGCGGATTTACTGCCGTCGCTGCGCGAGACGGTCTGGGTGGGGCTGAGCGCCGGGAGCATGGTGATGACCCCCCGAATCGGAGAGGACTTTGTCGGGTGGAAGGCGCCCACCGGTAGCGACAGCACGTTGGGCATCGTCGACTTCTCGATCTTCCCGCACCTAGATCACGAGCTCCTGCCGGAGAACACCATGGCCGACGCAGAGAGATGGGCGGCCAAGATCGCGGGTCCGGCGTACGCGATTGACGACGAGACCGCCATCAAAGTGGTCGACGGCACCGTCGAAGTTGTCTCCGAGGGGCACTGGAAGCTGTTTGCCCGCTAATCTGTTGAAGGAGATTTTTGATAAGCGAAGCTACGGCAACGAGTTCTTGGGCAAAAAGCATCTTTGCTGTCACGCTGTTCGTCGAGGACTTGGAGGCCACGAAGCAGTTTTATGGGAAAGTCTTCGACCTGCCGGTGGTGTTTGAGGATGACAACTCAGCCGTGTTCCAGTTTGGGAACACACTCATTAATCTGTTGAGGATCACGGCGGCGGGAGAGTTGGTTGAGCCTGCAAAAGTGGCAAGCCGCGAGGCTGGGTCTCGCTATGTGTTCACTATCCAAGTGGATGATGTAGATGCCATGTGTGCGCAGTTGATCTCACGCGGCGTGAAGCTGCTGAACGGCCCGATGGACCGTCCGTGGGGCATCCGAACCGCCAGCTTTAGCGATCCCGGCGGGCATATTTGGGAGATTGCGAAGTAATTACCCACAATTACCCGAATTGAGACAAAGCCGTAGAGCACTATTATTCCGTTAGTTCGCTCATCACAAAGCGCAGATGCAAACGATCAAATCATCCTTGATCTGAATCTGCGTTTTTTTTTATTTGAGAGGCTTCGGAGAGCTAATATTTGGCAAGTCATGATTGATATTAAGGTTGTTAGTAAAGATTTGATTCCCGACATTGGAGTGCTGTTCGGCACAGACTCTGCCGCGAGCGGCTGCTGGTGCATGTGGTTCATCATTTCAGTCAAGGACTATCACGCCGGTGGGTCTGAAGCAAACCGCACCCGCTTTAATGATCTTGTTCAGACCAGCGACAGCCCAGTTGGGCTTCTGGCTTATGTAGATGGCAGCCCGGTGGGCTGGTGCGCGGTTGGCCCGCGTGCCCGTTTTGTTCGAGCCATACGCACGCCTACGTTAAAGGGCCGCGATGCAAGCGAGGACGACACAGTGTGGCTTGTGCCCTGCTTTTTTGTGCGTGCAGATGCTCGCCAGGCAGGTGTAAGCCGTGCATTGCTTAAGCGGGCGGTCTCGCTTGCCAAAGAGCATGGAGCGACCGCCATCGAAGGCTTTCCGTATGCAGGCGCGAAGCGCCGTTCGGGTGGGGAAGTTCAGGTTGGGGTTGAGCCACTCTTCGCGGCGTGTGGCTTTTCGGCAGTTCGCCGCCCTTCGGATAACCGCGTAGTGATGCGCCGAGATCTGACAGACTGATGGAGATTAAGTCAATATGATTCAACTGGATGCAATAGGGATTGTGGCGAAAGACATTGAACGCTCGTTGCAGTTTTATGGCTTGCTGGGTGTGCCAGTGCCCACTGTGCATGCTGAGGCTGGGCAAGACCACGTAGAAGCTAAGCTGCCCAATGGCTTGCGGCTGATGTTTGACAGCGAGAGCCTCATCCAACAAATTTCGCCGGACTGGCAGAAGCCGGCGGGGCAGGGCATGGCGTTGGCGTTTTTGTGCGAAAGCCCCGCCGATGTGGATGCGGCTTATGCCAGCGTGATTGCGGCTGGGTTTGCCGGTGGCAAAGAACCGTGGGATGCGTTTTGGGGCCAGCGTTACGCGCAGGTAATTGACCCGGATGGCAACTCGGTAGATTTGTTTGCGCCTTTGGGGTAGAAGATGAAAAAAATTGAGAGGGCCGAAGTTGCCGAGGTGTTCAAAAGCTACCCAACCGCGATGCAAACCAAATTGATGGCTTTGCGCCAACTGATTTTTGATACCGCATTGGCGACAAATGGCGTTGGCGCATTGGAAGAGACATTGAAGTGGGGCGAGCCTGCTTACGTCACCTTGCAATCAAAGAGCGGCAGCACGATTCGTATTGATTGGAAGGAATCTCAGCCAGACCAATATGCGATGTATTTCAATTGTCAGACCAGCTTGGTCGAAACATTCCGAACGTTGTTTTCCACAGAATTTAAGTATGAAGGCAACCGAAGCATCGTCTTTCATGCCGATGACAACATTCCTGTAAAGGCGTTGAGCGAATGTGTGGCGATGGCGCTCACGTATCATCTGAACAAGAAAGGTAAATAAGTTGATGTGTAAACCATGAGCAAACAAACTGGCTACTGCCCTGTTCAAAATGCCGAACTGTATTTTGAAGTTGAAGGAGAGGCTAACGCTCCATCTGTCGTCTTTATTCATGCCTGTATCTGCGATTACAGCATGTGGGATGCGCAGATGGCGGCGTTTACAAAGCAACATCGTGTGCTGCGGTACGACCAGCGCGGCCACGGCGCCAGCCGCACCCAAGACACCGAGTACTCGCCCCGCCAAGATTTGCTGGATGTGATGAACCACGTAGGCATGGACAAAGCCGTGCTGATTGGCTGTTCGTGCGGCGGGCAACTGGCGCTGGATATGGCGCTGGCCCACCCGGAACGCGTGAGCGCGGTGGTTTCGGTGTGTGGCGGCATGAGTGGCGAAGATAAGGTGCCGGAGCTGATGGAAGCCTGGATGGCATCGGATGAGCGCAAATACTTCATGAGCTTGGATGAATTATCGGAAGCCAAGAAGTTTGATGAGTTAGCCGAACGCGAAACGCATGCCTGGGTGAATGGCATCCCGCAGGCCACAGGCCGCGCATCGGCTGCGGTGTATGCGCAGGTGCTAAAAACGGTGCGGGCCAATTCCGAGCGAAAAGACGGAAACGCCAAAGCGATTCCCCTCGACCCACCCGCCGCCCTGCGGCTGGCCGAGGTGGCTGTGCCGGTGTTGGTTGTGTTGGGTGGTTTAGACACCGACAGCACCCACATGATTGCTAACCTGATTACAACAGGCGTGCCGGGTGCGCGCAAAGTGATGTTCGAGGACGCAGCGCACTTGCCAAGCATGGAGCAGCCGCATCGGTTTAACAAAGTGGTATCGGCGTTTTTGCAGGAGATTTAGAACCTATCTCAATAGGGTTTTGTCAGGGACGACATCCCTCGTAGGGATGTCGTCCCTGGCAAAACCAGGCGTGTGAATGCTATGCAAAGCACCGCGAAAACCGTTGCAGCTTACCTTGAGGAAGTTCCTACAGACCGCCGCGCTGCGCTGATGCGATTGCGCGAACTTTGTCTGAAGCATTTGCTGGGCTTTGAGGAGCGCATGTTGTATGGCGGGCCGTGCTACAGCCGCAACGGCGTTATAGAGGTTGGTTTTGCCAGCCAGAAGAACAACATTGCGCTGTATCTCTTGCGTAAGGATGTGCTAGATGTGTATCGTCATGCTTTTGCTGCGTCCAGCATCGGCAAAGGCTGCATTCGCTATCGCAACCCAAACAAGATTGATTTTGATATTGTGGAGAAGCTGTTGGTGGGAACGCGAGAATCGAATAGTGAGGTGTGTTGAGAGGCAAACAAAATGATGATGAGCCAAGCTGATGAGACGAGGATCCGTGCGCTGTATTCGGATATTCTGGATGCATGGAACCAACGGAATGCCACAGCATTTGCGGTGCTATTTGATGAGGACTGCACCGTGATTGGGTTTGACGGCAGCCAGATGAGCGGGCCAATCGAGGTTGAGGCAACGCTCAGCCAAATTTTTACGCACCACCAAACGGCGGCGTATGTGGCAATTGTGCGCGAGGTGCGTTTGCTGGCTGCGGACGTTGGGCTGTTGCGGGCAGTGGTGGGCATGGTGCCCGCCGGGCAAGCCGACATCAACCCGGCAGTCAATGCTATTCAGACATTGGTTGCAGTAAGACGTGATGAGCAATGGCGCATCTCGCTGTTTCAGAATACACCTGCGCAGTTTCACGGCAGGCCAGAGGCGGCTCAGCAATTGACCGAAGAGTTAAGGGCGTTATTGAAATGACCAAGATTCACCCATTGATTGACCAACTGCGTTTTACGCGCAGCGAGTTTAAGCGGGCCTTGAAAGGCGTGACTGACGACGAAGCCAGCCAGCGTTTTCTGCCGATGAATTGCATTAGCTGGAACGTGGGGCATTTGGCATGGCAAGAGCAGCGCTACTTTTTGGGGATGGCGCAAGGGCAGGTGCCTTACCCGGAGGTTGAGAAGCAATTTGCCTATGGCGCACCCGCCAGCACGCCGCTGCTCAGCGAGATGTTGACAAGCTGGAGCGCCATCACCCAAGCCGCCGACCCCTGGCTGGACGCGGTGACGAGCGACACCCTGTTGCAAGCGGTGCCCAAAGCGGATGGCACGCCCAGCCAGCGTTTCTATGGGAATTTGCTGCAACGGACGATCTATCACTACTGGTATCACACCGGCGAGAACATGGCGATTCGGCAGCAGTTGGGGCATACGGGTTTGCCGGATTTTGTAGGCAACATTGATGACAAGGCCCCTTATCGACCTGAATAAAAGAGGTGAATGAAATGACAATGAAAAATGTGGCACCGTTGCTACCTGCGAATAGTGTGGCCGAGGCCATGGCGTGGTACAGGGATGTGCTGGGCTTTGGCGATGTCTGGCTGTATGAGAACGGCGACTACGCCACCGTGAAGCGGGACGGTGTGGAGATTCATCTTTTTCCGATGAAGATTGACCCGACGAAGAGCGACTTTATGGTGTATATCCGCGTGAGCGAGATTGAGAAGCTATACGAGGAATACAAAGCGAAGAATCTGATTCACCCCAATGCCCCCTTGCAAGTAAAGCCGTGGGGGCAGAAAGAATTTGCGATCGTGGACTTGAACGGGGCTTTGCTTACGTTTGGCGAGAAGCCGGGTGAGTAATTTAGGGAAGCAGGGTAACGACTCAGCCCATCGCCTTGCGATGGGCTGAGTCGTTACCAATTAGGGAGTAAACACAAATGGTAGATTCGATTTATCACGAACGGTTTACTGGCGCGTTGCTGTTGGTGCTGGAGGAAGCGTTTGAAAACGTGCATGGCTTCTTTTTAGACAAAGGCACCTCGTTGTTCGAGACGCTGGAGACGATTACGGCGGAGGAAGCCTCGGTAGCAGTGGGCGGCAAGTGCGCCACGCTGGCGGCGCAGGTAAAGCATGTGGGCTTTTATCTGGAAGTGTTGCTGCGCTTTGTGCAGACGGGCCAAAATGTAAAAAGTGATTGGGGCGAGATTTGGCGCAACACGGGTGCGGTCTCGGCGGAGGAGTGGGCGGCGATTAAACAGCATGTGCGCGAGCTGTATGCACAGACGCGGGCCATGATTAAAGCCATGCCCGATTGGAGCCAGGAGAATGCGATGGGTGGGGCGATGGCGATGGCGGCGCACACAGCGTATCACCTGGGCGAAATTCGGCAGGCGTTGTGTACGCTGAGGTAGAAAGAAGATATGGAGCAGCAAGAAGACGTCATCGCCGATATTTCGCAGGCCCGCGAGAAGTTTTTTGGCTGTTCGGGCAAGATGTTGGCCCCTAGCGCAAACACGGTTGCAGCGTTCCTCCAGAAAATGCCCGCGCACAAATTGATTACGACAGACCTTCTGCGAAAGAAGCTGGCTGAGCAATTCGAGGTTCAAGCCACATGCCCTGTTGCCTTGAGAAAAGCATTGCAGGCAATTGCAAATGATGCCAGTAACAAAGTGGCCTACTGGCGGGTTGTCAAAAAGAATGGCGAGCTAATCGCTACGTATGCGGGTGGCTTGAATGCTCATGTGGCGTTGTTGACGCAAGATGGCTTTGCGATTGATATGACGGGCAAAGCCCCCAAGGTGAAGGACTATGCAGATTAGACAAGCTGAACCCAACGATACACAAGCGCTTTCTAAGTTGGCAAGGCAAACGTATGTCGCTGCGTTTGGGCATTCGTTTAGTCCGGCGGATCTGGCGGCGCATTTAGAGAACAATTTCTCTGCCACGCAGGTTGGGCGCATGTTGGCGGAAGACGTGATTCTGGTGGCCGAGCTGGAAGATCGCATGGTGGGCTTTGTGCAATTTGGGCCGGGCAGCCTCTTGGCAAACGGGGCTTCAAGCGGCGAGCAAGAGTTGCGGCGGTTGTATGTATTGGCCGAGTTTCAGAACAAGGGCATTGGCGGAATGTTGATGAGCGCAGCGCTCGAACATCCCAGCCTGAAGCAGGCCACACGTGTGTATTTGGATGTGTGGGAACACAACCCTGGCGCGCAACGGCTCTATGCACGGCATGGGTTTGAGGTTGTGGATAAACGCCAGTTTGTCCATGACTCCGGAGAATTGGGAGACTTTGATTTGATTATGGTGCGTGCGCGCAAAGCGGGTAAACCATGAGCAATCCTCAATACATGATTGGCGCGATTAAATCGGGCGATGCCGAGGCCGTGCGCGTCCTGCTAGCCGAGGACGCGGCGCTGGCGAATGCCAAAGATGCCGACGGCACCAGCGCGGTGTTGATTGCGACGTATTGGGGCAAGCGTGATATCAAAAAAATATTGCTGGCCGCCAAGCCAGAGCTGAGCGTGCATGAGGCGGCGGCTGTGGGCGATGAGGCGCGAGTGATGGCGTGGATTAAGGCGCAGCCAGAGTTGCTAGAGACTTACTCGCAGGATGGCTTTACGCCGCTGCAACTGGGCGCGTTTTTTAGCCAGGCCGATGGGGTGAAGTTTTTGCTGGCGCGTGGGGCGAATGTGAACGCGGTCTCGCGCAACCCAACGAAGTTGAGGGCGCTGCATTCTTCGGTGGCAGCCAACCACATTCCCATTACCAAGTTGTTGCTGGCCAGCGGGGCTGAGGTGAACGCGAAGCAGGCAGGCGGCTTTACACCGCTTCACGCTGCCGCCCAAAACGGCAACGCAGAGATGACGAAGCTGTTGCTGGACTGGGGCGCAGACCCATCCAGCCAAACCGATGAGGGCAAAGCCGCGCGCCACTTTGCTGCGGAGGGCAAGCACGATGCGGTGCTGGCGGTGTTGGACACGCACAAGCAGGAGGGTTAAACCGTTACGATGAGTGAAGCGATTGGGCCAATCGGGCCATTAAGCCGCGTGATTGTGTTTGTGAAAGACATGCAAAAATGTGCTGCGTTTTACAAAGATGTGCTGGGCTTGCCACCGCACGGCTTTGCCGATGAGACGTGGATGAGCTTTGAGGCGGGCGGCTGCTTCATCTCGTTGCACAAAGGGGCGGCGGGTAGCGGGCGCAAACCCAAGCATATGCAGTTGGTGTTTAAGGTGGTGGATGTGTCCGCGACGCGCGAACAACTTGTGAGCAAAGGCGCGAAGATGGACGCAATGGTGATCCCCGACGAGACATTCTCGTTTTGCAATGGGCGCGATCCCGAGGGGAATTGGTTTCAGATTTCTAGCCGATAAATCATGTGTAGAAGCATCAAACAACTTCGCCGGACCCATGCGCCGCTGGCAAGCGATGAAGATATGCAGGCTGCTGCGCTGCAATTTGTGCGCAAGGTGAGCGGGTATCGCACGCCCTCGCGCACAAACCAGGCCGCGTTTGAGCAGGCTGTAGCTGCGGTTGCAGCAACCACGCGCGAGCTGTTGGAAGAATTGCAACCCAAAGAAAAGGAAAGTTAAACGATGGCGAGAGAAAATAAAACACAAGAGACGGATGTAAGTGTGGAGACGTTTTTGAACGGCATTGAGGATGAACAGTGCCGCAAAGATTGCCAGGCGGTGGCCCGGCTGATGCAGCAAGTAACAAAGCAAAAACCCAAGTTGTGGGGCAACAGTATTGTGGGCTTTGGGAAGTACCACTACAAATATGCCAGCGGGCGCGAGGGCGACTCTATGTTAACGGGGTTCACGCCGCGCAAGAAAAACCTCACGCTCTACATCACAGCAGGTTTTGAAGAATATGACAATTTGCTGAAAAAGCTTGGCAAACACAAAACGGGCAAGGTGTGTTTGTATATCAATAGGCTGAGTCAGGTTGACACGACGGTATTAAAGCAACTGATCCAGAAATCGGTTGAACATATGAAGAAGACCAACCCGTGAGCAGACAAAAGTTTTCGGAGACAGGAGAATGCACTATGCCTGCAGAGCTAAAAACCAAACAGAATGACGTGAGTGTTGACGATTTTTTGAATGGCATTGAAGATGAGCAACGGCGCAAAGACTGCCGGGCCGTCGCCAAGCTGATGCAGCAAGTGACAAAGGCCGAGCCCAAGATGTGGGGCAGCGCAATCGTGGGTTTTGGCAGTTACCGCTACAAATATGCCAGCGGACGCGAGGGTGATTGGATGGTGGTGGCGTTCTCGCCGCGCAAGCAAAACTTAACGCTGTATCTGCACTTGTATGGCTTGGAGCAAGATGCGCCATTGCTGATGCAAAAGTTGGGCAAGCACAAACTTGGCAAGGGGTGTCTGTATATCAACAAGCTGAGCGATGTAGACCTGACGGTGTTGAAAGAACTGATCCAGAAATCGGTTGAGTATGCGAAGAAGGCTGATATCTCTAAACCATGAACAAAGCTGAATTCATTGCCAAGCTGCGCGAAGAGCAAGTGGTGTGGGAGCAGTTTATTAGCGGGTTTACGCCAGAGCAGCAGATGCAACCCAATGTCATTGGCATCTGGTCCATCAAAGATGGGGTGGCGCACGTGGCGATTTGGGAGCGCTATGCTACGGCGATTGTGCTGGCGCATGTGCGCAAGAGTGCCCCCGTGCCCAACGAGGTGTGGGGTTTGAACGTGCCACCCGCAGAGCTAGATAACGATCCACAAAATGAATGGCTGGTGGCGCAGACCTCGGCGTGGACGATGGGCGAAGCATTGGGCACACAGCGCGAGGTGCGGGCACAGATGATGGGTGCGGTGCAAACGCTTTCCGAAGAAGATTTAACTGACCCGAAGGCTACAGTGGCTGGCTTCTCGTGGAAAGGCGACAAGCCGCTGTGGCATGTGCTGGCGGAGATGAGCTACAACCATGCGCACACGCACATGGACAACATTCGCAAAAAATTTTGAGGAGACAAACATGGCAGGAATTGCGGTTCGATACTTGGTTCGAGATTTGGAAGAGGCGATTGCGTTTTACACCGGGCATTTGGGCTTTGCGCTAAAAGAGCAGATGGGCCCAGCTTTTGCCTATGTGACGCGTGGCGATTTAACCGTGTGGCTGAGCAGCCCACTGACCAGTGCCGCCAAACCCATGCCGGATGGCCGCAAGCCCGAACCCGGCGGCTGGAACCGCTTTGTGATCGAGGTGGAGGATTTGGCCGCGCTGGTGACGACGCTGAAAGCCGCAGGTGCCACCTTTCGCAACGAGATTTTGAGCGGCCCGGGCGGCAAGCAAATTTTGTTGGACGACCCATCCGGCAACCCGATTGAGTTATTCCAACCAGCGGGATGACGGACTAGTACAGCGTCCTGAAGTTGACCGACAAGTTGCACTACGTCACTTTGTGGGCAATTCGACGCGGCGAATTTGTCGCTTATCTTCGGGAACGTGTACTAGATGAATTATTTTGCGCCGCAAACGGCGGCAGAACGTTACGCCAAAGGCCGCCCTTACTTTCACCCACTGGTGATTGAGCGAGTGAAGGTGTATTTGCAGCTTGTGCAGCCGGTTGACTTGGCGCTGGATGTGGCTTGCGGCACTGGTCTTTCGACGATGGCGCTCAAGCCTGTCGCTCAGCGCATCATCGGCGTGGATGCGAGTGCGGCCATGTTGGCGCAGGCCTTGCCCGATGCGCAAATCACCTGCCAGTTGGCATTGGCAGAGCAGTTGCCCGCCGATGACGCAAGCTGCGATTTGATGACGGTGAGCCGCCAGGGCATTCACTGGTTTAACCAGGCGGCGTTTTTGGATGAGGCTTGGCGTGTATTGAAGCCCGATGCGTGGCTGGTGGTCTATGATAATTTCTTTACCACCCACATGATTGAAGACGAGACGTTTAGGCAGCGAAAGCTGGATGGGTATTTGCAACGCTACCCGCCGCCGCCGCGCAACAGCTACGAGATGAACGATGTGCAGGCGGCGGCGCATGGCTTTGGGTTGCGCCATCAAGAGCCGTATGAAAACCAGCAGCGCTTTACGTTGGATGAATTGGTAGATTACGCCACAACGCAGAGCGGTGTGAACGCTGCGGTTGAAGTTGGGGCCGAGCGAATTGAGGATGTGCGTGCGTGGATGTCTGCGCAGTATGTGCCGTTCTTTGCGGGTCGAACGCATTCAACGTTTTTGTTTCGTGGCGTCATTTTCTATTTGCAAAAGCAAAACTAAAAAGCTCGCAGGGCTTCGCTGCTGAGCCTGGGCGTTTACGCCTAGGCGTTCGAGGAATGCTGAGCACCAAACTTTTGCCGCATATGGAGGCACTATGCCCGTAACTCAATCTTACCGAGACTATGTGCTTGACCAATTGAATCAAGGCCTGCCTGTCACCAGCAAAAGCATGTTTGGTGGGGTGGGTATCTATGCCAGCGGCCTCATCATCGGTGTGCTGGATGATGATCGCTTCTTTCTGAAGGTGAACGACAGCAACCGCCCGGACTACGAAACGCGGGGCATGCCACCCTGGTCGCCCGGTTCTGGGCCAACCATGCTGTCGTACTTTGAGGTGCCTGAAGATGTGCTGGATGACGCTGAGAGCCTGCGAGGTTGGGCGCAAAAATCGCTGGCGGTGGCCCAATCCGCCAAAGCCAAAAAGCCCAAGAAAAGGAGCAAGAGCAAACCTGTGTAGGGACTGGTCTCAGACCAGCCCCTACTGCTTGACACTCACTCCGCCACTGCAAACTCAAACGCCACCACATTGGTACTCTTGCCATCTGGGAACTCGGCCTGAATGTGTAGCGTGTTTGCGCCAGGCTTCAGGTCTTTCACCGGGATCGCCATCAGGCTCACGCCGTTTAACGTCTCGCCCAAGTTTGCGTTGTTCAAGCTCCAGCGATACACCACAGGCTCTGCGCCCGTGCCACCCAGAATGCCCACGCTGAACAAACCGGGGATGCTGTTGGTGGAGAAGTCTTTGGGCTGCTGCACAAAGTTCA
Organism: Roseobacter sp.; assembly: GCA_043748055.1. Lineage (GTDB taxonomy): Bacteria > Chloroflexota > Anaerolineae > J036 > Brachytrichaceae > JANMVQ01. The sequence goes on along the minus strand of JAYTNY010000164.1, from coordinate 20,724 downwards.
CTGTGATGGGCGCGACGCTGAAGGTGTGCGAATAGACTGGGCTGGCGACGTCGTTGGCATCAATAATTTGAGCGTAAAACGTGTGCTGGCCCAACCCCACCTTAAACGGCCCCACGGCGATGTTGACCGTGCCGCCTGCGTTCTTGCCACTCTCGGTCTTGGGCGCGGGGTCGTCCACGCTCACCAGCATTTTTTTGGCAAAGGCCGCATCCGCCGAGACCATCGTGAAGCGCACCCCATCGGGATACAGCGCGTGTTGAACCTCCACTTTGCCCATCACCTGGCGGGCGCGGTCGTAGGCTTGCAGGCGCTCTTGGGCCGTCGCCAGTTGGGCCTGCGCCAGCGCCTTATCTATGAAGTAGCGCGAGAAGGTTTGGCTTTTCTCCAACGCAAACAGGTTGGCGTAGGCGTTCTTTTGCTTCTCCAATAAATCGGTGGAGAAAGAGGCTTGCAGGGCGCGATCGTACTCCTGGGCCAGCGCCAGAAACGCGGGGGCAAACTGGGGCTGGCGCGAGGTGAACGCCTGCAACTGGCTCAGCCGCTCTTGCGGCGATTCTTGCAAGCCAATCGCAACCAACTCAACCGCCATGTTCTTAGGCTGGGCCTGTTGCAAGTTGCTCAGCCGTTGGCTGGCGCGGGCCATGCCCTCGGTGGCCTTCAGCAAATCGGCATAGGCCTGATGCGGATCTACAAAAACCAACTGATACGCGAAGAAGCCCTCGTAGGCCTTGATGGCGTTGGCCGTGTCGCCTTTGAGCTGGTACGTGCGCGCGTTGCTATACCACTCCTGCGGCGTTTTCGGGCTGGCGACGATGCTGCCATTGGCCTGCAACGCCGCAAACGCGCCTTGAATTTGCGCGAACCCGGCGGCCTGCGCAGTGGCAATGGCTTGCACCTGGTTCGAGGTGTTCTGCGTGGTGGTTTTGATCTCGGCCACATCTTTCTCCAGCCCTAGCAAGCTGGCCTGCACCTGCGCAATCGGTTCTACATTGCTGGCCACAAACCCGCGCTCGGGTGCCAACTCAGTGATGACTGACCATGCGCCGAAGATAACGGCTGAAGTCACGCTCATCACAAACGTGCCGGTTACAAGCGAGTCTGTGCTTAGCTGATGGGCCTTGCGATAGTGCAGCACCAGCACGACGAGCGAGGCCAGCGCAACCCCCACCGACAACCCCGCCACCCACGGCGCAAAATCGCCCAGCGGCGAAAGCACATCCCCAATAAACCCCATAACCGCGCTGACCATGCCCACCGGGGCCGCAGCAGAACGAATTGCTTTGCGTAGAGATTCCATGCGGGAGAGGGTAAGGCACGGGTATCTCCGGGGTATCTCCGTTACGCTACCGCATCCCCCAAATCCTCGTCAGTCGCCCGCGCCCCCTGCGCCGCCGCCTCATCCGCCAGGCGTTGCCGCATGGCGCGGCGGCGCGCATCATCGGCCAGTGCATCATCGCTGGGGTGATGCAGTGTCCAGTTCACGGTCGCATAACCCGCGCCATCCAAGCGCAGCAGCTTTTGCTGCACCACCACGCTCTCGGCCTTAATCGCCTTCAGCGTCTCTTGGTTCAGCCGGGCGAACTTCAAAAATTTCTCACGGGCATCCGGTGGCAGTTCGCTGGCTTGGCCCAGCAGGGCGGCCTCCGCCAAACAAATGTGTTGGCGGGCCTCGGGCAAGCGGCCTTGTGCTTTGCGCACGGCATACGCTGCGTTTTGAGCGGCTTGCAAATGCACCTTGCGTGGCATCACCATTTGCAGCCGCGCCAGCATCACATCCACCTCGTTGCTGGCGGCAGCTAAATCGCCGCTATCCAAATAGCACAGTGCCAAACGCGATTGGCAGAAGTACCAGTTGTCGGCGTTATTCGAGTCCTCCATGCACTGCACTGCTGTGCGCGCCTCATCAATGGAAAGCGTAAACTGCTTGTTGTGGGCGCAGATGCGCCCCAAATAACAGCGTGCATAGCCCTCCACCCATTTGAAGTTAATTTCTTGCGCAACGCCCACCGCCTCGCGTTGGTTCTGCTCGGCCAGCGCCATTTCGCCAATGTCGTAATACAACTCGCCGATATTTGTTAATGTGTAGGCGATGTACCAGCGGTCATTGGCCTCGCGTGCGCTCTTCAAGCCCGACTCGTACAAATCTAACGCCGCCGGAAAATTGCCCAGCCAATATTCAGCAGCACCCAATGCGTTGGCGCAATGGGCGTACTTGCTCTTGAAATTCAGCTCGGTGTACAGCGTCATGGCGCGTTGCAAGTTGGCGCGGGCGCGGCCAAAGTCGCTGGTGCGCAAATACAAATCGCCCAACGCCGTCGCCCCGCGCGCCTCGCCAATCAAATTATTTTGCTGCTGAAAAAGTTGTACCGCCCGCTGTCCATAGCCTGATGCTTCGTCGAACTGCCCCATCAAACTGCGAATCTCGCACAGGTTCGCCAACGCATCGGCCTTTGCCGCAGCGTCGTTTAGCTCTTCGGCCAAAGCCAACATGCGATGCGCCAGCTCTGTCGCCTCAGCATTCTTAAATTGGCGGTGCAGGGCGTGGTAGGCCGCATCGGCGGCGCGAAATTTTAGACGGTTGTCGTGCAATCGTTCTGCGTGCGCCATCGCTTCATCCACCCAGCGCCCGGCCTCGGCCCATTGCGTGGTGGCGGTGTAATACACGGCGTGTTCGATGGCGCTGTCGGTGGCGATGGCTTCATCGTCCGCCACCACCACCCATTCGCGCAGGCGGCTCAACTCGGCGTGTTGGGCCTCGCGTTGGGCCAGATGATTCAGCGCGCGCGTGCGGCCTAGAGATGCTGCGCACAAACGTTTGAGTAGATTAGACGACGGACGAGGCGGCTCGGAAGCCGAGACGACAGACGACTGGGTGCGCAACTCGTCGTCTGTCGCCCGCCGTCCGTCGTCTAATGCGGAAATCGCTTGCTCAAAATAGCGCAGCGCGGCCACAAACGAATGAATGCCCAGCGCTTGCTCGCCTGCAAGTTGGGCGTAGGTGGCGATGGCATCTGTGTCGTGTGCTTGCTCGGCATGATAGAGAAGCGGCGCAGCGTTCAGCTCGCTGTTGAGCGGGGTGTGTTGCACCAGTGCGCGAATGGCAGCACGATGCAACTCGCGGTGCGTGGATTCGGGCAAACGCGAATAGATGAAGGCGCGCAGCGTATCGTGGTCAAACCGGTAGCCATCCGGCTCCAGATGAATCATGCGCCCGCGTTCCAACTCATTTAATGCAGCGGGCAATTGTTCGCTGGGCAAGTGGTCTACTTGCGCCAGTGCGCTCAGGGCTTCGTACTCAAACCGGTAGCCCAACACGGCAGCTAGTTTGATGGCGTGTTGCGCCGCGCTGCTTAACGCCGATAAACGGCGCTGCAACAACTCGAAGTAACCATCCAACGACGAACGGGTCTTGCCCACCTCGCGGGTTAGTTCGGCCAGCGATTGCAAGGCCAGCGTTGGGTTCTGGCTGTGTTTGGATTTGGCCTCGCGCAGCAACGCCAACGCCATGAGCGGATTGCCACCTGTGGCCGAGACCAGTTGCGCCGCCTGCACCGTGTTGAGCATGCCATACCCCACGCCCGCCGCCAACTCGCGCAGCTCCTCGGCCCGCAAGCCAGAGAGCGCGAGCGTGGGTACGCCGGCGGTCTCCCACGCGTTTAGCCGTTGCCACACGTCGGGCTGTTGTTGCAGTTCGTTCAAGCGCCCGCTGATGACGAGCAAGACCGAAAGCTCGGCCAACGGCCCGCGCAAACTTTCCAGCACATCCCAAAAGCCTGCATCAGCCCATTGCACATCGTCCAAAATAAACAAGTGCGGCGCAATGCTTTGCAATCCCACGCACACGCGCCGCACGGCGGTACTAATGCTGTCGGCGTCGCTGGCGAATACATCCAGCGCGCTGGTTTCTGCTTTCGTGGGTGCTTCATCTTTGGGCAGAATGCTTTGCACCAGGTGCAGCCACATGGGTTGCATCACGCCCGCCAGTTGTTGCAGGCGTGGCCTGGGGAGGGCGTTGGCCAGTGCCTCGGCCAGCGGCGCAAACGGGGCGGGGCGGGTGAACTCGTTGCCGCGCGCGCTGGCAATTTGCCAACCTCGGCGGCTGGCGCTGCGCACCACTTCGTCCAACAAGCGAGACTTGCCGCTGCCTGCCTCGCCCATCAGTACGACCAGGCCACCGGCTTGGTTGTGCGCTTGCTCCAACTTGGCCAGCAGTTGGGCGCGTTCGCTGGCGCGGCCCACAAACGGAATGTGCGCTGTGGACTCGTTTGTGGCCTCATCCATGCCCAAACGCCCCACCTGTAAACGCGCCCGCAACAACCCCACCAACGCCTGCGCCGCCGCGCTGGGCTTGGCACGTAACTCGGTCTGCATGGCTGCCTCAAGTTGTTCATACGCGCTGAGGGCTTCTGGCACGCGGTTTAGATGTGCCAATGCGCGCATCGCGCCGGTCGTGGCTTCTTCGCGCAGCGCATCCATTTGGATGAGGCGGCGATAGGTTTTGAGCGCGGCCTCGTGTTGGGCAAATTGCTCGTGGCTGGCGGCGAGGGTTAGCAATGCGTTCAAAAATTGCTCGTGGAACTGCTCGCGTAGCGGCAACAGCCAATCGTCCTCGTAGGCTTCGGGCAGCAGCATGGCATCGCCCGTGTTCGCATCGGCGGCGTACAGGTTGATGGCGTTCTCGAGGGAGTTGGGATCGTTGGCGGCGCTTAATTGCTCGAAGGCCCAGGCATCCACAAATAAATCTTCACGCTGTTTTAACGCGATGGCTTTCGAGTTCACCTCCAACCACCCTGCGCCCAACGCTGTTTGCAAGCGGTAGAGCACGTTGTTGAAGTTGCGCGCCAAGCGCTCGGAGGCTCGATCGGGCCAAAGCATTTCCGCCAGCTTCTCTCGGCTGTGCGCGGTGCGGGGGTGCAGGACGAGATAGGTGAAGAGCGCACGTTCTCGGCTGCGGGTAATGGCGATGGCCGCGCCGTTGTGCGTGACTCGCAAGCTGCCAAACAGGTGAACCTGTGAGGTATGTGTAGTGCGTTGTATTTCGTGGGAGGGGGACGGCATAGAGGTGTATTCATGGAGTATACGTACGAATCGCTGTCATTCCGAACGCAGTGAAGAATCCCTCAAGTAACGCTCAATCTCTACATAGTTAGGGTTCGCCAATCCCATACTCGATGTTTTAGGTTGCGTGTATCTCCGCGTTGTCTCCTCAAACCCCCGACCCCTAAAGAGGAGTCGTTGACGAAGTCTGCAATTAACTTATCTGGACTTACGCAGCAACGCCACATATGGGGGTCGTGCGTAAGTCCAGCTTATTACACTTCTTCAGACTTCCGCTGATTGCCTGTTCATAAAGGCTAAGTTATTGAAAAGCTCAAGGACTCCCCTTTAGGGGTCGGGGGTTCTACGGAGATAGGGCGGAGATAGCAAATCTGTAGAACACAGCGCAGGAGATACACAAAAACAGAACCATGAAAACACACCTCATTACCCTGGCCGCTGCGGCGGCCATTCTGCTTTCGAGCACAACGCAGGCTTTCGCCCAAACCAAGAACCCACCTACGGCCACACCTGCGCCGGTCTCAGCGGCCCTCAACAAAGCCTTGCAGCCCAAGACCAACTTCAAGCTGGCAGGCAACCTGACCACGCCCGTTGAATTTGGCGAGATTGACACGTATGAGCATGTCAGCGGCTGGTTCTCCATCAACATGCCTACGAATTGGGACGTGACCGATAACAGCACCAAAGGCAAAGAGGTGGAGGTGACGTTCACCGACCCTAGCGGCAACAGCGCGCTCACCATCATGGCCTTCCCGTATGCCGAGGAGATGAGCGACGATGATTTGGCGAACTTGATGACGAAGGTGGTGAAAGACCGCGTGGGCAGCCAGAAGAAATTCTCGACGGGCAAGCCGCAGATGATTAGCGAGGGCCTGGTGGGTGTGGCTTATGGCTACGATGTGACTTCCAAAGGCAAAGCCATCAAGATGGTCGGCGAGAGCTACATGCGCCATGCCGACCAAAAGCTGCTGACGATGTTGACCTGGATTGTGCCGCAAGAGCAATACGAGAAGACGAAGACGCAGATGTATGCCTTGATGGATACGTTTAAGCCAAATGCTGATGCGCTGGACACTGGCAAGAGCAGCAGCGGCGAGTTGGTGATTGACGAGATAACAACCTACAAGCACAAGAGCGGTGCCTTCAAAATTGATGTGCCTGCTGATTGGGAGACCGGCGACAACAGCACCCCCGGCAATGTCTTTGTCACATTTGCGCAGGCCGAGGGCAACGGCGCCATCATCATCAACCTCACCAAGAACAAAGGCATGACACTGAAGGGCAAAGAGTTGGAGAGTTTGGTGAGTGGCTTTGTGGGCTTGCTTATAGGCCAGAACGCCGACTTTGCCGCCGACAAAGCCAAGAGCGATGGCAACACCGCATCGGTCACGTTCAGCTACACCTCGCCCGCAAAGAATGGCAGCGTGCCCATGCGCGGCATCGCCTACGCCGACCAAGTGGACAAGACGATTTCGTGCTTTGTCATTCTGGTGCCACAGGCCAGTGTCGAAGCCAATGCTGACAAGATTGACGCGATTGACAAGAGCTACTCGGTGACGAAGAACGCGAAGTTCTAGAATAGTCGTCAGTCGTCAGTCGTCAGTTATCAGCGGCCGGAGCGTTCAAGCGATGTCTGTATCGCCGCGCTCCGACCGCTATTAGCGTACTCGTCCCACCAGCACCGCGCACATGCCGCCCTTCTGCGCCACGTTCACCACTTGCTTCTGCGAGGCGCGCCCCAACACCGCAGTGCCATATTTGGTAGGCGCAAACCCCACCACCATGTAAAACGGCTCGATGTGAATCGAGCGGTCTTCATGCACCACCGGAAACTCGTAGGCCGTCACCGTTGCCATGCGTTGCACCACCCACCAGCCCGGCTCGGCCAGCGCCGTGTCCATCGCGTTCAGCCACTCGGCATCGCTAACCGATGGGCCGATGTAAACGCTGTCGCCGCCGTAGCTTCGGTTGGGCTTAATCACCAAAATATCGCGGTTCTCGCGGGTGAACTTCAGCAGGTCAATCTCGTCGCCGTGTGGGTCGGTGGTCTTGCGCTCGCGCAGCACGCGTGTCCACAGCACATGTCGGCGCAACATCTGTCGCTCGCCGCTGGTGAAGAAACTGGCGAAGCGCGGGTCGGTCAGCAACTCAAATGTGCTCTTGTGGTCAAACTCACCTGCCATCGAGGACACCATTTGGTTGCGCTTGAACAGCAGCTTGGGCACGGCCACATCGCCTTCATATTCGGGGTCGGCAAAATCATGCACGGCATAATCCCGATACACCAAATCAATTGGGTGGTCTTCGTAATACACTTCGTTGTTTCTTAGATGGAGTTCGCTGGGGTCGCAATAGAACACCTTCAAGCCTCGCTCAGTGTAGTACTCGGCCAGCGCCGCAAATTCGGCGGGGCCATCGCCAGAGTATTTGGCGTCCACCAACGCAATCGCGCCGTCTTTGCGGCCAATGCTCTCCAGGTGGTCGCGCGCCTCGTCCATAAACAGTTCGCGGCAGTCCTCGCGGGCCTCCAAATGCAGATCGGGCGCGACGCGCTGCAAGGCAGGCACGATGACTTCCATCATCACCTCGTCCATCGCCGGCACCAAGTTAATGCCGCCCACGCCCACCAGGTTTGGCTCTACAAACGCCAGCGTGTCTTTCCACGATGGGCTGGTGAAATCCACCAATGCGTCTAACCGCCCAAACACGCAGTGGTTGTTGCGGTGCGCGGGTGTCCACGTGTCGTGCAGCCATTGCTCTTCAACCTCATCCAGCGGCACAGCTTCGCGCACAATGGCGCTGTCCAAATACATATCCGGCACGCGCTTTAATGCTTCTAAAAGTGTGACCGAAACGGTGTGAAAGTAATTTTGCTGCTCGGCCAATATGGCCGTAGGCCGCAGGATAACGGGGATGACATCCTCTTGCCCGTCGCGGTAATACAACAGCTTGTGGTTGCGTGCGCTCACCGGCACTTTCTCGGCCAGCTCCCAAATTGCGCTAGCCGAGAGATCGTAGAAGGCGCGACGAACGCGGCCATCGAGCGATAGCCCTTTGAGTCCGCGTTCGTCGGCTGCTGAAAGCATAAGGGTTAGTTTGATTTCCTCTGGTTTTTCGCGGAGGGGCGGAGGAAACGGAGGCACGGAGATTTTTATATTTCTCTGCGTTCTCCGCTCCTCCGCATCTCCGCGAAAAAAGAAACGTTACTCTTCCTCGTCCTTTGTCTCGGTTTCTGGTTTGGCTTCTTTGTCGGCGGTGTCTGCGGGCGCAGATGTCTCACGCACCGACATGCGATCATCGTCGTTCGCCACTACTTCGCTAATGTCAATGTCGCAGGTGCGCTCCTGCACATCTTTCACCGTCACGGTCAGCGTGTTGTGGTTGATGGCGAGCACGGTAACCCGATCTGAAAGAATGATGCCGTTGTGTTTGTGCCGCCACATCACCGCCGAACCCACCCGAATACCTCGCTCGCTGGGCGTGCGCGTGTCTCGCTTTTGCTCGGCTTGCCAATCTTCATAGGTTCGATACACGCGCGGTTGCTGGCCGCCTTTTAGCACAATCGATTTCGGTCGAGTAGTACGCATGTTAAGTGAAAAAACACTTGCGCCGAGGCAATGGGCTTCGGCGCAGGCTTTAGGTGAGAAATAATTTCTATGCTTTGGGGGCCTCGGCGGGTGTCTTGGGAGGCTCGGCGGGTGAAGGGGCTGTTGGCGGGGCGTCGGAGGCCAGGTTGCGCTCGCTTGTCCCCCACATCGAGAGGCGGCGATCTTCCTCGCCCGCCACTTCGTCCACATGAATTTTGCAGGTGCGCTCTTTTACATCTTTCACGCTCACCGTCAACGTGTTGTCCGAGATCGCCAACACCGTCACCCGGTCGCTGATGATGATGCCGTTGTGTTTGTGCCGCCACATTACCGGCGAACCCACACGAATGCCGCGTTCATCGGGCGTGCGCTTGTCCAACTTTTGTGTGGCAAGCCAGTCTTCATAGGTTCTGTAAACGCGGGGCTGATACCCACTCTTCAGCACGATGGATTTTGGCCGACGACGCGGGGGAGTTGTATTAGTCATTTGATAAAGGGATTGTAGTTCAGATTGCTTTTGCTTATTTTCCCTGCGCGGCTTGCATACATGGCTTGTACTTGTAATTGAGGCTATCTCTCACTTACTTTCTTCTATTGCCCTAAAGACAAATTCCCATTAACGTTACATCCTATGTTGGATGTAACCACCGCTTTCGCCACCTTCCCCGCGCTAGAAACCGAGCGTTTAACCCTGCGCGTCGCCACCGCCGATGATGCCCCTGCCATGTATCGCATCATGGCCGACCCGCTGGCTATGCGTTACTTTGGCCGCGCGCCGATGACGTCTTTGGATCAGGCTGTGCAACGGATTCGTGACACGGAGAAGGCGTTTGAGGAGTGCGAAGCGGTGCGTTGGGCGATTACGCTGCGTGGGCAATCGGAACTTGTTGGCACCTGCGGCTTCTGGCGCTTGATGAAGGATCATCATCGCGCCGAGATTGGCTATGAGTTATCGCCAGAGTTCTGGGGGTGCGGCATCATGCCCGAGGCGGTGGGTGCAGCGTTGCACTTTGGCTTCACCACGCTTGGCTTGCACAGCGTCGAAGCGCATATTCATCCTGATAACACCGGTTCGCGCCGTGTGCTAGAGAAGCTGGGCTTTGTGCAAGAAGCGCTCTTTCGAGAAAATTTTCGTGAGCCGGACGGGCAGTTTTCGGATACGGTGGTGTTCTCGATATTGCGGACAACTTGGATGGATCGCTAATCACTTAACGCGTATCAAAGCCTTTAACTTTTCGTCTTTATCTTTTGAGCCTGTTTCGATTGAGTATTCAACTTAATGTAGTTCAAGGTTTCCTGAATGATTTTTAACTGTTGCGGACTGACGTCTTTTAATTTGTAGAACTGCTCCAAATGCAACTTGGTTGGGAGAAATTTACAAACGTAAAATAACCAAGTCAAAGCAGCCTCCGCCGCAAATTTTGCGAAATTTACTTGATCTTCAGTAACGTCACGTAGACCGCGATGAACAAGGTCGTTTCGTAATTCTGCAAGATCGAGCAAAGTCTCTCGAAACCCTGAACTCGCAAGTTTGTACCTTCTATGATGCCAATGGACTCTACCAATAACCTTTTTTGTGTCGCCACCTAGTGACTCAGATTGCACTACGCCCTCGATTACTTGCCAAAACCCCAAAAAGCTGTCGTAGGGAAAACGTGCATCCATTGCCTGTGAATAGAGTCTAAAACAGTCGCTAATGACTGAGAGAGTGGACTCTTCGGATGGGGTCTTTATAAGAGGTTTGCAGTTTTGTACAATTGCTAAGAAGTTCTCTTTACTCAACTTATGAGGTTTTGCATCGAGAACTTCATCGTTAATAAAGTATCGCCAATGTGGCTCATTCTTGTCTTTTTGACAAAGCATCCACAACGATTGTGGAAAGACTCTCCTTGCTGAAGGCCGACTACCTAATATGCGCATTCGATACAAATTTAGACACATTTCAATATTGCCCCTGAGCGCATCAAGAGCAGGTGAGATCGCATTCCATGCTTCATCAAAACTTTGTGCATTCACGGATATATACCAAAACAAATCAGGAGTTTTTTTGTTTGTGGCTCCTGTATGCAGTTTGATGTAATTAGGATCGCGTATTTGCTGACGGACTGCTGAACTAAGATGCTTATCCACTTGCTGCAGAGTCATGAACTTGAACGTAACCCCCAACATTTTTAGATGTAGTGGTAGTTCCAAATCTGGATGAAGTTCCATTGCAATTGGAATGAATATCTTCCAAGTTTGTGCAGTTCGCGCAGTTAATTTTTTTAATTTCTCAAAACCAACTTCAAAATCTGCAATTGAATCTTGATTTGAAGCAATCATCTTTTGGAGAACTTGCCTGACCAAGTTATTGTTTAACCCAGATTTTCTAACGGAACACGCAACCAAGCCTGCTAACGCAAAACTGTTTGCCCAAGTAATGGGCCAACCATTTCCATTCCATGCAGCAATTAGAAACTTGATGTTTTCTTGTGCAACTTTTTGTCTGGATTCATCTTTCCAAATAGGCATATGTTAATTTTACGAAAAGCATTGTTGAAAACAAAACAGCCTGATGAGTTATAAACTCACCAGGCCGTCAAACTTAGTGACGTGCGACGCACCTCCGAGGTGCGTCGCACTTTGCAGTGTTACTTCGCCGCTTTCTTCAACGCCCCTGCCCGGTTCGTCTGCTCCCACGGCAGGTCAATATCCGTGCGGCCAAAGTGGCCGTACGCCGCAGTCTGCTGATAAATCGGTCGGCGCAACTTCAAATCGTGAATGATGGCACCTGGGCGCAGATCAAATACTTCGTTCACCGCTTTCACTAGGCTCTCATCGCTCACCTTGCCTGTACCAAACGTCTCGATGTTGATGCTGAGCGGGCGAGCCACACCGATGGCATAAGCCACCTGCACTTCGCAGCGATCCGCCAATCCCGCTGCCACCACAGTCTTGGCTACCCAGCGTGCGGCGTAGGCTGCGCTGCGGTCTACTTTGGTGGGGTCTTTGCCGCTGAATGCGCCACCGCCGTGTCGCCCCATGCCACCATACGTGTCCACGATGATCTTGCGCCCGGTCAACCCCGCGTCGCCCATCGGCCCGCCGATGACGAACTTGCCGGTCGGGTTGGTGTAAATCTTCATCTTCTTGTCCACGTACTCCCCGGGGATCGTCGGGTAAATCACCTGCTCGGTCAGCTCTTGGTTGATTTCTTCCTGGCTCACATCCGGCGCGTGCTGTGTGGAAATTAACACAGTGTCTACGCGCACCGGCTTGCCCGCCGAGTACTCGACCGTCACTTGGGTCTTGCCGTCGGGGCGCAGCCAGGGGATGGTGCCGTTCTTGCGCAGCGCGCTCATCTGGCGGCCCAGCCGATGGGCCAATGCAATCGGCATCGGCATCAGCTCCGGCGTTTCGTTGCAGGCAAAGCCAAACATCATGCCCTGGTCGCCCGCGCCTACTTTGGCAATCTCGGCCTCGCGGTCTTTCTTGCCGCGTTTATTGCGCACTTCAAACGCGCTGTCCACGCCTTGGGCAATGTCGGGGGATTGAGCCGCCAACGCAATCATTACGCCGCAAGTGTTGCCATCAAAGCCCTTGCTGCTGTCATCAAAGCCGATGCCCTTCACCACTTCGCGCACCAACGGCTCGAAGTTCACAAAGCCCTTCGTTGTAATCTCGCCAAAGCACAGCACAAAGCCGGTCTTGACGGCGGTCTCGCAGGCCACGCGGCTCATCGGGTCTTGCTTCAGGCAAGCGTCCAGCACGGCATCGCTGATCTGGTCGCACATCTTGTCGGGGTGCCCTTCGGTCACGCTTTCGCTGGTGAAGAAGAGCTGTTTGGAGGTCATGAATGTACTCATTTTTATTTTGGGGTTCCTTTTGTAGATGGTGAATGGGGATTAGTGATCAGTGATTGCCATTACTCACTAATCACCAATCCCCATTCACTAAAGCGGCAAAGCCGTCGTCGACTTCACCTCTGTAAACACTAAGCTGGTGTGAATGCGCGCAATGCCAGGCACGGCTGTCAGCCTGCCATTCACAAAGCGCTCAAGCTCGTGGCGGTTGCGCACGGCGGCTTTCACCAAGTAGTCATACTCGCCGGTGATGTGGTGGCATTCCAACACTTCGGGCATGGCTTGTATGGCCTCGGTGTATTTGCGCAGTTCCTCTTTCTTGTTGAGCTGCAACGTGATGTGAATAAACACAAGAATGTCGAAACCCGCTTTCTCTCGGTCTACCAGGGCTACGTACTTGCGAATCAACCCGCTCTCTTGCAGCCGCCGCACCCGCGCGTGCGTGGCGGGCTGCGAGAGGTTGATGCGCCGCGCCAACTCGGTCACGCTCACGCTACCATCCTCCTGCAAGATGTTTAAGATCGCGGTGTCAATTTCGTTTAAGGCTTCCACAGGTTGCTCAAGGCTGTGCATTTCTACTGGCATCAACCTGTTTAGTCAATAGAAACTCTAAAAAAAGCGTCTCACTCAATAGAAATATGTATCAAAAGTCTGTTCTACAAATAATTTATTTTGTGACTGAACTTTAGCACCCGGCGGAAACGCCTTGTTTGGCTATTACAATCAGTGCGTTAATCTCTAACTCACGTTATGCAGCGGTAGAAAAGATCTGTCAAAAGCATCCTGAGCGAAGTCGAAGGATGCGCTCTCTGCCGAGCTTGTCTAGAGGAGTTTCACCACATCCGCACCCTTCGACTTCGCTCAGGATGCTTTCTAGTGGTGTTAGGTGGCTGCTGCATAACATCAATTACTAATCTCTAATCTCTTCAAAAAATGGCTGTAGAAAACCTCTCCCCCGTCTGGGCACGCGCGTTTGATATCGAACTCGATCACGGCGAAGGCATCTATTTGTATGACACACAGGGCAACAAATACATGGATTTCACCAGCGGCATTGGCGTGACGAATACCGGCCATGCGCACCCGCGCATTGTCAAAGCGATTCAGAACCAAGCCGCCAAACTCATTCACGGCCAGATGGCGATGGGCTGGAGCCGAACGCTTTTAGATTTAACCGAGGAACTCAAGACGATTGTGCCGCCTGGGTTCGACTCATTCTTTTTTAGCAACAGCGGGGCCGAGGCCGTTGAAGCCGCCGTCAAGCTCAGCCGCCAAGCCACTGGCAAAACCAACATCATCACCTTTGAGGGCAGCTTTCACGGGCGCACCGCCCAGACGATGGCAATGACGATGAGCAAATACAGCTATCGCCAAAAATACCAGCCACTGCCCGCAGGCGTGTTTGCCGCGCCGTTTGCGCATTGCTACCACTGCCCGGTGGCAAAACGAGCGATGAGCGGCGAGCGTCGCGCCGAAGTAAGCGCCGCCTGCCCTGAAGACATCGGCTGCTGCGGCTATGCGCCGGAGCACTTGCGCTACATGCTCAAAACCCAAACCAGCGCCGTCGAGACCGCCGCCATTGTGCTAGAGCCCGTGTTGGGCGAGGGCGGCTATGTGGTGCCGCCCAAGAGCTTTATGCAAGAGCTACGCGCCATTTGCGACGAGAACGGCATCTTGCTGGTGTTTGATGAAGTACAAACCGGCTTTGGCCGCACCGGCAAGTTCTTCGCCCTCGAACATTTCGGCGTCATCCCGGATGTGATTATTGTGGCGAAGGGCCTGGCATCCGGCATGCCGCTCAGTGGCGTGTTCACTCGCAAAGACATCGCGGCCAAATGGCCGCCTGGCTCGCACGGTGGCACGTATGGCCCCAACATCGTCAGCGCCGCCGCCGCCGCCGAGACCATTCGGGTGATGAAGGACGAGAAGATCATCCAGAACGCCGTCGAGCGCGGCGATCAACTCATCACCGGCCTGCGCAAGCTGCAAGAGGACTTTGATGTGCTGGGCGATGTGCGCGGCATAGGCCTTATGGTGGCGACGGAGTTTGTGGATAACGCAGGCAACCCCGACATGGCGCTGACCAACAAAGTGGTCAAGATGTGCGCCGATCAGAAGTTGCTGATGCTCACCTGCGGCACCTATCAAAACGTCATCCGCTGGATTCCGCCGCTGGTCGTCAACGCCGAGCAGATTGACGAAAGCCTGAAGATTTTTGCGGCGGCGTTGGATCGGGCAGTGGCGTAAGTGTGGCTCACGTCTCGGAGCGATTTAATCGCTCCGAGACGTGAGCCACAGAGCATTAAGGCGAAAGTTTTGCTTGTGCGCCTAGCAAGCCTGGAGGTGGTGCTCTTGGATCATTTTCAATAGACCTCTTGCAAAAGTAGGGGCGTTGCATGCAACGCCCCTACGAGCGCCGCACACCAATGGACTTTTGCAAGAGGTCTAATGATTCCCTCAAAAGACCGACGCACGTTACAAGCCTTCATCGGCGAAGCGCGCACAACGCTGGGCCAGGTGACATTTGCGGTGGCTTATGACGAAGGCCAAGACATGACGCTTGAACAGGCGTTAGCATTTGCATTGGGGCAGTAGTTGGCGCAAGCATAGCTACCGATGCTGCACTTGTAGTACGCTGCAAGTAAAGACCGGGTGCATTTTTTATTAGGGGCACACGCCTTGCGAAAGGCCATGGTAGGGACGCAGCGCTGCTGCGACCCATAGGCACGAAAATAAGCAAAAAGTTTCGCTTGCAGCGAGCATGACTGCTCTGAGATAAATCTCCGACCTACGTCGGCTAGAACCCAGTCGGCGAAGGCCGACTTCGCTATGCGATTCTGATCGCCCTGGGGGTGAACAACCGGCGGGCGGCCGTCCGCCGGGCTGAAGAACTTGATCTATAGCACCTCAAACTTCTGCGCACCCCCCGCCCTGGCAGGTGAGTCAACTCATTTGCCAGGGCTTTTTGTTTTCCTCCTACCCCCCGAGTCATAAATCATCACCTGTGATGACGATGCCTCATCACATTCGTTGGTAGGGTGTCGTCAAAGGAAAGAACGCCGACATCGATTCGCAGGAGGGCAACGAGGCACACCATGATTACAACCCAAACACCCTCTGAGGCTCATCAAGAGCCGGAACTTTACGAAATTCGCTTTAAGGGACACCTGGATGACCGGTGGGCCGATTGGTTTAGCGGCCTGACCATCACACGAGAAGACAACGGCAATACGCGCTTAACTGGCCCGGTAGTTGATCAGGCTGCGCTACATGGCTTGCTTAGGAAAGTGCGTGATCTTGGGATGCCATTGGTCTCGTTCATGCGCGTTGAACCCGAACAATCGAACCGACCGCATACCCATGCGGATACCGATCACACTCATTCAACAAAGGAAACAAACACATGAATACTAAGCAACAGACCGCGATCAAGAAGAGCAACATGAAGATAACAGCCTCAAGCCTCATCCGCTCGGCAGGTTTATCCGCTGCGGTGGCAGGGATCATTTTCGCGGGCATTCAGCCGATCCATCCACCTGACGTTCTTGCGTCAGTCAACACCCCCGTATTCATCATCATCACTTCTTTTAAGACGGCGATGTCCATCTTTGGCCTGCTCGGCATTACAGGGCTCTACGCCAGGCAAGTGGAAAAGACTGGTTGGCTGGGTCTGGTCGGCTATCTTCTGTTAACCCTCTTCTACGCAGTCCAAATGTGTTTTTCATTCGCCGAACCCCTTATCTTGCCGCTGTTGACGACCGAGGCACCGAGGTTTGTGGAGAGCGTCTTGGGGTTGTCCAGTGGGGCCGGTGGCCCGATGAACCTCGGAGCCCTCGCAACAGTCTATTCGCTGGTATCGGTCGTGTATCTGCTCGGCCTCCTGCTGTTTGGCATCGCGACTTTCCGCGCCCGCATCCTGCCGCGCTGGGCGGCTGGCCTGCTTGCCCTCTCGGGGCCCTTGGCGATCATCATGGTTACGCTACTTCCGCACCAGCTTGAGCGGTTGGCGGCGGTGCCGATGGGGATAGCGCTGGCCTGGCTGGGCTTTGCGCTCTTCTTTGAGCGACGCGAGAAAGTCTCGGAACCCTTGCGTGGCACGGGAAGCCCCCAGCTCCTCCAAACCGCAGCCAAGTAAAGACCTCCTGCGTAATAACGCCGTAAGCTGCAAAAGTGGTGGTAGAGGGCGAAGCATTCGAGAACCCAGTTGGGTTTGTGGGTCCGCGCTCTCGAATGCTTCGCCCCTCACTGCTCTCTCTCAACCCTTTTGTCCGCGACCTCGCTGCCCGCCTCGCCGCCAAATCCAAACACAACATGCTCATCGTCGGCGCCACCATGCGCAAACTCCTCCGCCTCGCTTATGGTGTCCTCAAATCCAACCTCCCTTTTGATCCTCTCTTTTCGCCTCATCCTTCTCAAGCCTATTGACTTTCAAGACGGTATTGGGTGGCGCGATGTGCGTATCGTTGGTTAGGTTTATTCGTGTCTATGCAGTGACTCCAACAGGCGTAATGCACCAGCCCGCTGATGTTGCGCACTGTGCCGAAGCCGCGTTCCTCGACAATGCGCTTGGCCAGCAGCGAGTGCTCGAAGAAGCGGTAGTTGAACACCATGGCCGTCTCGCAACCCATCGCATCCGCCTGCGCCATCAATCGTTTGGCATCGAGGAAATCCTGCTCCGATACATTCTCCTGGCCCTGCGCCGCGACTAGCGGCTTCTCAAAGAAGAGTCGCTTCGGGCGGTGACGTAGCACGGCCCGCGTCGCATCCAGACGCTGCGTCTCGCGCGTCAGAATCATGACCGCATCGGGTTGCCAAGCCATCAGCGCATCCAGCGTGTCGAAAGCCGTCCCGCCGAATTGCGCTGCGCACGCCACGGTCTTGTCGTGTGTTCGATTGAAATAGCCGAGCGCCACATCGGGTTCTTGGGAGAGATACGGCAGATAGCTCTGCGTGGTGACGTTGCCTGTGCCAACAATGCCGATTTTCAAGTTGTTCATAGGTACAAGCGTCGGTACAAGCGTCGGTACAAGCGTCAATGTCCCGTCGTGTCGGAGTCGGCCCGCGGCTCTGCGCCGATGTCGAGCGCCGAAATGACGGCCTCGTCGTTGAGCGAAGCAGTGCCCAGACCGATTTGGGGCATGGTGTGGCCGTCGTTGAGATGAAGGTTTGGAATAGTCATGGATATGAACCTCTCAAATTTATTCCCCAATCTTCTCCAGAAAGCGCTCGAATTGATCGTCCTTGATGTTGATGATGTGCTGCGGGGCTGGATAGGCGCCGCTCTCGACATCGTTGCGATAGCGCGTCAACGCCTGTATTGCCGTATCCAATAGCCGCGCATAGGTAATCGAATGACGCGGATAGTGACCTGTGTTCGTGCCCAGCAAGTCGCTTGAAAACAGAAACTGGCCGTCGCAATCGGCACCGCTGCCCATAGAGAAAGTTAGCAGCTTGACCCGCTTGGTGATCTCTTCGGCAACCTTGGCTGGCACGCATTCCATTTCAACGGCGATGCAACCTGCTTTTTCCAACGCCACAGTGTCGTTGTAAACCTGCACGGCCTCCTCCCAGGTCTTGCCGACCGCACGCGGGCCACCAAACCAAGTGTTTTGCACCGGCAAATAACCGACATGTCCGACGCAGGGATATTTTTGCCTGGCGAGCGGGGCGAATTTCTCTGGGACGAGGCCGGAACAGTAAAGGATGTCGGCTCCCGCGCTTTGCATCTCACCAGCCAGACGCAGCGCCTCGGCTTCGCTGGAGTAGGCACCCGCGCTGGGCAACCCTGTGCCGATCAGTGTATTGGGCGCACCCGAACGGACCGAATCAATGATCCACTTGCTGTGTTCCAGGTTGCTGCCCCAGGCCAGGATCATGTCCACCCCGGCAGTTTCAGCGGCGCGGGCAGTCCACGCATCAAAGGCTGTGGTCAGAACCAGCTTGCGCTTGCCTTTAGCCTGGATCAAATCGCGAACGGTTAGTTTTTTGCTCATGTGTATTTCTCTAAGTCTCGAGGCTTGGTGCGCTCAGGCAGCACCACCATGAGCGCGAATTGTAGTGAAGCAATCATGTATACGCCCGGACCAGGGTTGTGTTCACGCCGTTACCTTCTAGGCATTGCTCACGTAATCAAAGATAAGTCGCGTGAGTCATTTGCGCGTAGAGAAAGCTGATTCTTTGGCATACCTACACAGCGGGCGATTCATGTAAGTGAATCGCCCATTTTGTTTTTCCTTTCGGGGATATTTGCAGTAGGTGGTGCGCTGTATTTCTGCAGAAATGCACGCTGAAAATAGAGGGCCTACCCTGCACTTTTGACAACAAAAAACCCGCACAATGCGGGCTTTTTCTGCGTTTTATAGCGGGAGCCGGATTCGAACCGACGACCTTCAGGTTATGAGCCTGACGAGCTGCCACTGCTCTATCCCGCATTGGTTTAGCTAACGATTGTGATTATATGCACAAACAACCTTGCGTCAAGGTTGGCATACAAAATAGAATGCTTGCTGTATGCCTACAACTTCTTTGCAAGCAAGTGAGACCACCACTGCGCTCGAAATGCGCGCAATCACCAAGCGCTTCCCCGGCGTGTTAGCCAACGATGCCATCAGCTTTGATTTGCGCAAGGGCGAGATACACGCGCTGCTGGGCGAGAACGGCGCGGGCAAGTCTACGCTGATGAATATCTTGTATGGCTTGTATCAGCCGGATAGCGGCGAGATTTTGTTGGATGGCAAGCCGGTGAAGATTGCGAACCCGCGCGTGGCGATTGCCAATGGCATCGGCATGGTGCATCAGCATTTCATGCTGGTGCCTACGCTGACTGTGGCCGAGAACATTACGCTGGGCCAAGAGGAGCAACGTGGCGCTTTTATTGATTTGCAGAAGCCTACTGAGCGCATCCTGGATATTGCAAAGCGCTATGGGCTGGAGATTGAGCCAGGGGCCTATGTGAAGGATTTGAGCGTAGGCTTGCAGCAACGCGTGGAGATTGTGAAGGCGTTGTATCGCAACGCGCAAGTGTTGGTGTTGGATGAGCCAACCGCCGTGCTGACACCGCTCGAAGTGACCCACCTGTTTGAAACGCTGCGCACGCTGACCGCGCAAGGGGTCTCGATTATTTTTATTACGCACAAACTGAAAGAGGTGCAGGCCGTTGCTAACCGCATTACGGTATTGCGGCAGGGTAGGGTGGTGGGGACGACGACACCGGATGAAGCCACTGAGTCCTCGTTGGCGGCGATGATGGTGGGCCGCTCAGTGCTGCTCAAGGTGGACAAGGGACCAGCCCAACCTACAGAGGTGGTGTTGCAGGTGCGTGACTTGACGGTGATGAGTGATCGCAAACAGGTCGCGGTGAATTATCTTTCTTTTAATGTGCGGGCGGGCGAAATTTTGGGGATTGCGGGTGTGGAAGGCAATGGGCAAACGGAGTTGATTGAGGCGATTACGGGATTACGCCCACGTAACTCCGGTGATGTCTCAATCAACCGGCAGCCTCTGGCGAACAACAACCCGCACGCATTGATTGAGGCAGGCGGCGCGCACATTCCAGAGAACCGCCACAAGTTTGGCATGGTGGCCGGGTATCCGCTGACGTACAACTTTGTGTTGTCTACGATTGACCGTGCGCCGTTTACCAAAGGTGTGACTCTGGACGAGAAGGCGATTGCCGAGAATGCGCAGCACTTGATCGAGGAGTTCGATGTGCGCACGCCGAGCGAGAAGACCACGATTGGCAGCCTGTCCGGCGGCAACCAGCAGAAGGCGGTAGTGGCGAGGGAGTTTTCGCGCCCGATCAAGCTGCTGATTGCGGCGCAGCCCACGCGCGGCGTAGATGTGGGTTCGATTGAGTTTATTCATAAACGTATCATCGCTGCGCGAGATAGTGGTGTGGCGGTGCTGTTGATTTCGGCAGAGTTGGACGAGGTGATGTCTTTGAGTGACCGTGTGCTGGTGATGTTTAAGGGCCAGATTGTGGGCGAACGCGATGCAACGGCGACGCGCGAAGAATTGGGGTTGCTGATGATGGGGAAGGCGTAAACGTTTGGGTTTGAAGGTTTGAAGGTTTGAAGGTTTGAAGGTTTGAATGAGGTGTTGATGTGAAGAAATTTGGATGGAGTGTGTTGGGGTTAGGGGTTGTTGTAGCGTTGGTCGCAGGTGTGGTCTTTCTCGTGCGCGCGCCTAATCAAACCAACGAGGCGCAGGCTACGCTGATGGGCCTGGAGACAAAAGAA
>JAYTNY010000163.1:0-2163 GCA_043748055.1 Roseobacter sp. | reverse complement strand
AATCGAACTGCCGTTGGTGTGGCTGCACCACATGCGCGAGGGTGCGCCAATAGACGTGTTGCCGGTCATCGTCGGCGGCTTTTGGGATGAGATGCAGCGTAAGCGCAGCCCGGCCACCAACGCACAAGTCATCGCTTTTATCAGCGCCCTCAAAAATGCCATGCAAGGCCGCAATGTCATCGTCATCGCTTCTGGCGATCTGTCTCATGTTGGCCCGGTGTTCGATGGCCCGCCGCTGAGCGAAAGCGACAAAGCAGACTTGCAGGCCTACGATCAAACGATTGTGCAGCACATTGTGAACGGCGATGCGGAAGCCTGGTTTGCGGCGTTGGCCGAGACGCACAATGCCACCCATGTGTGTGGGCTTGCGCCGGTGTATCTCACCCTCAAGCTGATCGAGCCTTCGAAAGGCCATGCTCTTAGCTATGCCGTGTGTCCGGCGGATGAGCAGAGTACGTCAGTAGTATCGGTGTGTGGGGCGGTGTTGGTTTAGGAAAGCGCTGCCACCGCACGAATATGCGCCGCCGCCAGCGCATATTCTTCCTCGCTCGGCAAATGCTCCAGCATCAGCGGCATATCGGGGTCGAGTTGGTTCAGCTCGCGCAAATACACGGCGTAGTCCAGCGCGCCCAGGCCAGGCCGCACCTCATCCAAATGCAACTGCCCCTTGCTGCCCAGCGTAATGTCTTTGGCGTGGCACGATTTGATGTGTGGCCCCAGCTTGGCAAAGCATTCCCGAATCAGCTTGCCATTAAAGAAATAGCGCTCCGGCGAATTCACCAGGTTCACCGGATCAAGGTGCGCCGCCAGCCCCGTGCGGTCTATGGCTTGAATCAAACGCACATAGTTATCGGGCGAATCGGGGTACGACCACTGCATGGTCTCCAACGCATACGCCGTGCGCGAGGGATTCACCGAGTCGATGATCTCCTGCGTCGTCGCCACAATCAGGTCAAACGTCTCTTCGGTTAAATCAAGCGGGCTGGGGCCATCCCACTTGTGCCCGCGCGAGCCGGTGATGTTGACACAGCAGCGTGCGCCAATTTTCTCGGCCAGCAGCAGGCTGCGCTTGCATTTGGTTAGCGCTGCTTCGCGCTCGGCTGGGTCGGGGCTAAGCGGGTTGCTCCACGCGCCCACCTCGGCGATGATGATGTCGGCCTGCGCTGCCGCTTGCGCATAGGCACTTATCGTTGCGTCACTGGCATCTAGTCCAACTGGGCAATAGGCTGCGCGGTAGCCGTAGCCTTGCACGGCTGCTACCCATGCTTGCGGGTTGTCGTATTTCTTAAAGATCGGGCCGCCTAATCTCATCGCTTATCTCCTCTATTTTTCTGCGTTACGTATTTTCACAATTTCAGCCATCACCGCCAGCGCAATTTCTTCGGGTGTGCGGGCGCTAATCTCCAGGCCAATGGGCGCGTGCATTTTGTTGATGGCGTGGGCATCGAGCCCCGCCTCTGTGAAGCGCAACACGCGCTGGGCGTGCGTTTTTTGGCTGCCCAACGCGCCCACGTAAAAGGCGTTGCTTTGCAGCGCCGCCACCAGCGCCTTGTCGTCAATCTTTGGGTCGTGGGTTAGCGCGGCCACTGCCGTGCTGCGCGAGAACACAATTTCTTTCAATGCCTCGGCGGGCCACTTGGCAATCAGTTGGTCTACATGCGGGAATCGCTCAGCGTTGGCAAAGGCACTGCGCGGGTCAATCACCACCGTCCGGTAGCCAATAATCTTCGCCAACTGCGTTAGCGCAATAGCAATATGCCCGCCGCCAATGACGATGAGTTGGGGTTGGGGCAATTGCACATCCGCAAAGATTTCCACGTTACTTGAGAGAGCCATGCGTTTTGGTTGCCCACCCACCAGCGCCTCGCGGGTCAGGAGTTGGACGGCTTCAAGCAGTCCGACTCCTGAGATTCCTGAGTTGTGTGCTTCCTCATCCAGCATCATTTGTTGCCCTAACAAATTTGCATCACCCCGAATGATTGTTCCCACAGCGAATGCACGCTCATTGCTTGTGGCTTCCTGCCAAAACGCCAGCACTTGCGGCGAAAGCCTCTCGACAAACACCTCAATCGTGCCGCCGCAAGCAAGTCCCACTTCCCAGGCGGTCTCATCGGCCACGCCAAAGTGCAGCAATTGGGGTGTGCCGCTTGCCAGCACTTCCAG
>JAYTNY010000162.1:0-7165 GCA_043748055.1 Roseobacter sp. | reverse complement strand
AATGCGCGTCCAGCCTTCCTTACAACTTCGCTCGACCATCTCCAGCAACTGCACTTCTTTCTGGCTTAGCGTCAATCCAAGTCGTTTGCCCATCCCCCTTTTCTCATGCCATCTCTTTTTGTTTTGTCTATTAGGTTTTCTGATTTGAACCACGAAGAATTGTGCAAAAAAGAATCTTCTTTGAGTCCTTTGTGGTTCTTTGCGATCTTTGTGGTGAAAAACCTAAGAGCTTGTTTGCGAAATCAAACTTATGACAGCATGGTAGCCGCAGGCTTCAGCCTGCGCCCTTAGACAAGTAATAACGGGCGAAATCTTGGCTCTTGTTGGGGTTAATCGGTATATGGGGCGCAGGCTGAGGCCTGCGGCTACCCTCATCCATCTCAGTAACACTGCCAAAACCTGCCAATCGGATTTCGCAAACAAGCTCTAAGGCAATCAGGCTGAGATGTCATGTGCACGCGTCACGCAATCATCAACACGCCCTTGTGAACCTTGCCCGGTTGCGCATCCATCTCCGCAAACACCTGTGGCGCGTCCCACATGCTGAACTCGGTTGCCACGTTGGGGTAGTGAATTTGGCCGGTTGCCAGCAGGTGCAGCGCTTCGGGGAAGCATTGTGTGCTGGCCCGCGAGCCGACAACGGTCAGCTCCTTGCGCGTAAAATCCAGGCCGGGCAACGCAATCAGCTTGCCGGCTGCCACCAGCCCAACAATGACGATGCGCCCACCGGCTGCCACCAACGCCACGGTGCTCTCCATCGCTTTTTCGTTGCCCGTCGCTTCAATCACCACGGGCATGCCATCGCCATCAGTCATCTCCAAAATCGTTGGCAACAGCCTGTCGTCGCTGGCAATCGTCTCGGCACCCAGCGTTTTGGCAAAGGCCAATCGCTCTGCCGAAATATCCGTCACCCACACGTGTGCGCCTTTGGCCCGCGCCACTTCAATCAATGCCAAACCGATTGGGCCTGCGCCCAAGATCAGCACAAGGTCGTCCGCCGAAACTTGGCCGCGCCGACAGGCTTGCACCCCAATGGCTACTGGCTCGGCAAAGCTGGCCCAAGTGGGCGAAAGTCCGGCGGGCACTTTGTGAATGTTCGTCGCCGGGGCGGCCACAAACTCGGCAAACCCGCCTGGCACATGCGCGCCAATGATCTGCAAGTTCTTGCAGCAGTTGGGCTTGCCCACGCGGCACGCATAGCATTGGCCGCAGCCCATAAACGGCTCCACCACAACGAACTCACCTGCGGCGATGCCCGCCGCACCTGCGCCGACCTCATGCACATAGCCCGCAATCTCGTGGCCGCCAATTGCGGGCATGCGGGCATACGGGTTTTTGCCCTGATAAATGTATAAGTCGCCCGCGCAAATGCCCACGGCTGTGTTGCGCACCACCACTTGGCCCACGCCCGCGCGCGGCATTGGCACATCACTCGTCACGCGCATGGTGTGGGGGGCATCAATAATGACTGCTTTCATGATTGCTACTTCGTGCCTGCCCCTGTCACAAACTTATGCCTTCAATCGCTATCGCCCGAATCGGTGAGGCATCCAGCCCCTTCACTGGCAACGGCAGGCCCACAAAGAAAAACCGGTCTGTCGAGATCGCACCCAAATTGCGCAGGCACTCCACCACCGGTATCGCCACATCGTCTCTAAAAAACAAATGGTGGTTGGGATGATCGTTACGCCCGCGCACCTCGAAGCCGCTGCTGTCGGTGCCCAGCAATTTGATTCTCTTTTCCAACGCCAAATACTCGGCTGCATCGGCAGCCACATAGGGCCGTTGATGTGAGGCTTGCGTGCGATATTGCCCATCGCGCCCCTCCCACAAAATCACAATGTCGCCTTCCCGAATATCCGCCGCCTTCAGCTCATCCAGCGTAATCGCTTCGTTCACAGCCTTGTGCCGGAAGTCCAGCCGGATGGCCGAACCCACAAATTGACCTACTTTGGTATAGCGAATGGCACCGCCCAACAACGACGTTTGCGTGTCCAGTGCGCTCGCCACGCCGCCGTGCGCAATCACATCACCCGGGTAGGCCAGCTCGCCAACGCTGCCCTCACCCAACCCTCTCCCAAAAGGGGAGAGGGCTTTCGCCAACGCCACAAAACTGGCTCCGCCCGAACCCAATCCGCCCGCGCTGGGTATTTCGCTTCCCCAACTTACGCGCAGGCCACTGGGCAACGCCGCACCAAAGGCTTTGGCAACAATGTATTTGGCTGGGCCAAAGAAATCATCCCGCGCCAGTTGGCGAATGGCTTCGTAGTGTTGTGCCTCGCGCCAGCCATCCACCTGTGCCGCCAGCTGCAACAGACTGGTGCGTGTTGCTTCTTGGGTTTGGTTGCCACTGGCAAAAGTAAATTGTTTTAGCTCTGTCTCTAGGGTGCAGCGCACGCGCAACCCAACGCTCACCGCCAGCGCGCTTTGCCCGCGGTTCACGCTGTGCTCGCCCAACAAAATTGCCTTCGCAGGCGCAGACGTTATCACTCGCATCGCACCCAATCTCCAGTCACGAATCCCTAATCACCCGCTCTGATTACCTCAGGTTTCCTAAATCTCACACAAAGGCGCCAAGACGCAAAGTTTTTTTCTTTACGCTTTTGCGCCTTTGCGTGAGAAAACCTGAGGTAATCAGTCACCCGCCTTACCACCACGCGCTCCCTGCCAACACGCCCCCATCCACATAAATGGTTTGGCCGGTTAAAAACGATGAGGCGTTGGAGGCCAGCAACAACATCACACCGGCCATCTCATCAGCAGTGCCAGGCCGTTTCATCGGCGTTCTGTCCAAAATCCATTTGCTGCGTTTCTCGTTTTGCCACAGCCCTACCCGCGTCAAATCCGTCTCAATAAACCCCGGCGAGAGGCAATTCACCTGGATGTTGTGCTGCGCCCATTCCACGGCCTGCACGCGCGTCAGTTGGTCCAGCCCAGCCTTCGCCATGCCATACACGCTGATGTCGCTCAGGCCGATCTTGATGTTTAGCGACCCGATGTGAATGATCTTGCCGCCGCCTTGCCGAATCATCATCGGCGCAACCGCTTGGCTTAAGAAATAAGAGCCGCGCACATGCACATCCATGATGGCGTTGTAGTCGTCCTCGGTCACATCCAAAATCGGCTTGCGCCGGTTGATGCCCGCGCAGTTCACCAGAATATCGATGTGCCCGAATGCCGCCAGTGCCTCACTCGCCAGCCGTGTGCATTCGGGGGTCTTGCTGATGTCGGCCTTGAGCAGCGCCACGGTTGCACCCAACGCTTCAAGCTCGCGACCCGCCTTCTCCAGCTTGGCCTGCGAGGTGCCATTCAGCGCAATGCCGGCCCCAGCCTTGGCCATGGCCCGCGCCAACGCCAGCCCAATATCGCCGCTGCCGCCGCTCACCAGCGCCACTTTGTCTTTAAGCGAGAAGAGGTCGGTTTGGTTGGTGTAATTCATGTTCCTATATCGCCTTCGTACATCACCTTCTTACATCGCAGTCATCCCACCATCCGCCATGTAATACCCGCCGGTGCAATAGCTGGCTTCGTCGCTGGCTAAGAAAATAAGCAAGCCCACAATTTCATCGGCCCGGCCCAGCCGCTTCAAAATGGTCGCGTTCTCAATGGGGATGCGAAAGTCATCATTCGCAAACGCATGCTCGGTCAGCGGCGTCAACATAGGCCCAGGCACAATCACGTTGCTGCGAATATTGTGCTGCGCATAGTCCAGCGCAATGGTGCGCGCCAACGCATAGCTGCCCGCTTTGCTGGTGGCATACGCGGTATAGCCGCTTGCGCCGTTAATCCCCGTCGGCGAGCCAGCAAACACCAGCGAGCCGCCGCCTGCGCGCATGAGGGCGGGCAGAATAAATTTGCAGCTCAGCCACATGCCTTTCAAATTGATGGCAATCGTCTTGTCCCAAATATCTTCGGCCAATTCATGGGCCACTGTGTCTTGGCCATGCAATTGCACTGCCGCGTTTACAAACACGGTGTCCACTTTGCCAAATGCGCGCTCGGCCTCCCGCACCATGTTTTCTGTGTCGCTGGATTGGGTCAAGTCCGTTCGCACAAACAGCGCCTCGCCGCCGCTCGCTTTAATCTTCGCCATGGTGGCATGGCCTGCGTCGGCATTCACATCGGCAATCACAACCTTCGCGCCCTCGCGGGCCAATCCAAATGCCCCGGCTTGCCCCATGCCGCTTGCGCCACCGGTCACGATGGCCACTTTGTTTTGTAATCGCATAAAAAGTTTGTTGGGTGTGTGTCTGTGTGTCGAAAGTTTGCGCGTGGTCATCACGCCCAACTTCGCCTTGTAATCGGCTAGGCAACATCTTACTCAGCCTGGGTATTGAGGCCAGTCACTTTTAACAAACTTTGTCTCGCAGTCGATTTTCGTAGGGGCGCAGCACTGCTGCGCCCCTACCATGTCCTTTCGCAAGGCGTGTGCCTCTAATAAAAAATGCGGCCGTAACAAAACGACGGCCCGGGTTCACACTCGCTCTAGCGGTGTGTGGGGCTGGGGCGGCAACTCAACACGAATGGCATCACCGGGCCGCACATCGCCACCCACAATCACAATGCCCATGATGCCCGCCTTGCGCACCCAGTTGCCCTGCGCATCTCGATCCAGCACGGCGGCCATTAGGCCCTGCTGAAAGCCATCCAGCTGAGTGCAGGGGTTGCGCAGTCCGGTCACCTGAATGACGGCGGATGCGCCGATGTGCAACTTTGCGTCGCTGGGCAAGGCCAACAAATCCAGCCCGCGCGTAGTGATGTTTTCACCCATCTGCCCAGCCGACACGGCAAACCCTTTGGCCCGCAACTCATCGTGCAGCTCGGCGTGAATGAGATGCACTTGGCGCAGATTAGGCTGGCTGGGGTCTGCCGCCACCCGCGAACGGTGTTGCACCGTCTTGCCCAAATGCGCATCGCCCGCCACGCCCAACCCCGCCAACAAGCAAATACTGTTTTGCGGTTGCTTACTAAATTGATGGGTCGCGTCTTGGCAAACGGTCGTGATGACGCCAGTCAATGGTGTTTCGTTTCTCATGTGCATTTACTCAATAGACCGACCTCAGACCTCTTGCAAAAGCAGGGAGCAGCAGTGCAACGCCCCTACGAGCGCCGCGTGCGAATGGACTTTTGCAAGAGACCTAATTCACTCTCGCCCACCCAAGTAAGCCTCTTGAATGTCCGGGTTGTCCAGCAATTCACGTGCCGCGCCCGAAAGCACCATGCGCCCACTTTGCAGCACATACCCACGATGCGCAATTTGCAGCGCCAGATTTGCGTTTTGCTCCACCATCAACACCGTTACGCCCTGCTGGTTAATCTGCTGAATCAGCTCTAGCACGCGATCCACAAATAGGGGCGCAAGGCCCATCGTCGGCTCGTCCATGCAGATGAGTTTGGGGCGACCCATCAGCGCACGCGCCATCGCCAACATTTGCTGCTCGCCGCCGCTTAGCACGCCACCACGCTGGTTTATGCGTTCTTTTAGACGCGGAAATAAATTTAGCATGCGTTCGTAATCCTGCGCAATCTCGGCGGTGTCTGTTCGTTTGTAAGCACCCATCAGCAAGTTCTCGCGCACGGTCATGGTGGCAAAAATGCGGCGCGCCTCGGGCACACTACCGATGCCCAGCCGAATAATTTGCGGCGTGGGCAGACCGATCAAAGTGTGACCCTCGAACGTAGCGCTGCCCGTGCGCGGTTGGATGAGGCCGAGTATGACCTTCATCGTCGTGCTCTTGCCGCTGGCGTTGCCGCCCAACAAACACACAATCTCGCCGGGTTGCACGTGCAAGCTCACATCAAAATGCACCTGGGCCGGGCCATAGAAGGTGTTGATGTTTTTTAGGTTGAGCAGGGGAGATGAAGGAGATGAAGGAGATGAGGGAGGTGAGGGAGGTGAGGAGATGACGGGATGAGGGGTATTCATGTCACCGCTTCTCCCCTACTGGGGGCTTTGTGCCGAGGTAGGCCTCGATGACGCGTGGGTCGTTGCGCACCATTTCGGGCGCGCCCTCGGCAATCTTCTGCCCGTTGTCCAGCACCACAATGCGGTCAGACAATTGCATCACCAGCGAGAGCTTGTGCTCGATCAAGACCATCGTCAACCCGCGTTGTTTTAAGCTGCGAATGAACTCCAAAATTTCCTGAGTCTCGGTGGGGTTCATACCTGCGGTCGGCTCATCCAGCAGCAACACTTTGGGCCGCAGCGCCAGCGCGCGTGCCAGTTCTAAGCGGCGGCGGTTGGCATAGGACAGGCTGTAGGCTGGCTCGCTTAGGCACGGGGTTAGCCGTTCGCCAAACAACGCAATGATGTCTTCGGCCTCCGTGCGCAGGCGTTGCGCTTCGGCTTGAACCGAGCGCGGTTGAACCAACGCATGCAGCAATTCGGCCACCAACCCCAATGGCGAGCCATGCGCCCGTGCCGCGTGCAAATAGGTGTGTGCGCCAATCATCACGTTGTCAATCACGCTTAAATTGCCAAACACGCGCCCGTGCTGAAAAGTGCGGGCGATGCCGCGCTCAGCAAACTCATCGGCCCGCAAGCCGATGAGCGAACGGCCCTGAAACAAGACATCGCCCTGGGTTGGCTGATCTAGCCCCGTAATCAAGTTAAACAGCGTGGTCTTGCCTGCGCCGTTGGGGCCAATCACGCTCACGGTCTCGCCCTCGTTCACGTCAAAGCTCACGCCATCCACAGCCAGCACACCATCAAAGTTGCGAGAAACGGAGTTAAGTTCTAACAGTGCCATGTTTCTTTTCTAACCACAAAGCACACAAAGAAGGCACGAAGAAGTGCGAAAAAACTTCTTTGAGTCCTTTGTGTTTCTTTGTGTTTCTTTGTGTGCTTTGTGGTTATTCTTCATGCCGTTCCCAACAACCCCTGCGGCCTGAAGCGAATGAGCAGCACCAGCACGATGCCATAGAGCAGGTAACGATACTCTGCCAGCCCACGAAACACTTCTGGCAGCGCCGTGAGCACTACTGCGCCGACCACCGCGCCCAGCATGTTGCCCATGCCGCCCAATATCACCATCGTCAGCGCCAGAATGCCGGTGCTGCTGGTAAAGGTCTCGTGGTTGATGTAGGAATACATATGGCCGGTGAACGCACCGCTGGCCCCGGCTACAAACGCGCTGGCCGCAAACGCCGCAGCCTTGTAGCGGTT
>JAYTNY010000161.1:0-4655 GCA_043748055.1 Roseobacter sp. | reverse complement strand
CTCAATCGTGCCGCCGCAAGCAAGTCCCACTTCCCAGGCGGTCTCATCGGCCACGCCAAAGTGCAGCAATTGGGGTGTGCCGCTTGCCAGCACTTCCAGGCCAGCCTCAAACACCGCTCCTTCCACGCAGCCGCCGCTTACGCTACCGCTGATCTTGTTATCTGCCGTGAGCGCCATCTTGCTGCCCACGCCACGGGGCGCGCTACCCCAGGTTTGCACCACCGTAGCCACGGCCACAGCTTCGCCGTTGCGCATCCAGCGGGTTACATCATCAAGAATCTCGCGCATAAATTTTTTTACGCGAAGAAACGAAGAACAAAAGAAATAAATTTACCGCTTCTTCTTCGCTACTTCGCTTCTTCGTGTTCCATCCAGATTGGCAATTCGCTCTGCCAACTCCTCCAAGCTCTTCAAATTGTGCACAGGCAAAAAATCATCGCAGTGGGGCAGGGCGGCTTGCATGCCGCGCGTCAGCGGCTCGTACTCTGGCGAACCCAGCAGCGGGTTCAACCAGATTAAGCGATGGCAACTGCGATGCAGCCGCGCCATCTCGTCACCTAAGAGTTTTGGGTCGCCTCTGTCCCAGCCGTCACTAATCACCAACACCACCGCGCCGTGGCCCAACGCCCGCCGGCCCCACTGAAAGTTAAAACTCTTCAAGCTCTCGCCGATGCGCGTGCCGCCGTTCCAGTCCGTCACCACCTTGCTCACCTCGCCCAGTGCCGTGTCTACACTGCGGTGCCGCAACTGCCGCGTGATGCGCGTAAGCCGCGTGCCAAACACAAACGACTCGATGCGTTGGTTCGTCAAGCCCTCCACCAGCGAATACACAAAATGCAACAGCAGCCGCGTAAAGCGCTCCATGCTGCCGCTGATGTCGGCGATAACGACCAATGGGCGTGGGCGAAATTTTGGCTCGCGCCTGTCCCACTGCACAATTTCACCGCCATGTTTCAGGTTGCGGCGCAAAGTGCGCCGCAGATCAAACAACGCGCCCTTGCCCGGTTCGTAGCGGCGGGTGCGACGCTCGCCCAAATTCCACACCAACTCCTTCATCAGTTGCTTAATCGCGCTCAGCTCCTCGCCGCTTAACTCGCCAAAATTTTTGTGGCGCAATACTTCTCGGTCGCTGTAGGTGCGCGTCACCATCAGCACAGGTTGATGGGTGATTGTTGATTGTTGATTGGCCGAATCGTCCTCGGCATCTGGCTCATTCAAGGGCGGCGGCGCTGTGCGGGGGCGCTTGGGCCGGGGTGGCTTGCGATTAAACGCATCCAGATCAACGTCCTTCCACTCGCCCAGGCCATCGCGCCAGAAGGCCTCAAAGGCTGCATCGAACAGCGCAAACTCCTCGCGCTTGTGCACCAGCAGGCTGCGCATCGCACCATGCACATCGTCCTTGCGTTGCAAGCTGATAAGGTCCAGCACGCTCACCAGATCAATCATACGGCCCGGGTTCACATCCATGCCCAGCCCGCGCAGCAGGCGGCCGAAGAGCATGAGGTTGTGGAGGAAGGGGGAGTTACTCAAGCCACCCTCGCATACAACCGCGTGTTCCTCACCTTGCCGTCATTGTCCAATGCATCATGTCGTAACACACCCTCCATCTGAAACCCACAGCGCTCGGCCACGGCACAACTGCGGGTGTTGCGTTCATCGGCTCGAATTTGAACGCGGCGGGCCTTCAGCACATCGAATGCGAATTGGGCAATCGCGTTTGTGCTTTCGGTGATGTAGCCCTGTCCGGAATATTTTGTGCGGCACCAATAGCCAATCTCAAAGCTCGGCACCTCCCAGTTGCAATCGTGCAGCCCGCTGGAGCCGACTAACTCATCGGTGCCTCTTAGAAACATCACCATCCATAAATCTTCTCGCCTAATCCACTTGGCCTGGGCCTCGCGCACTTTGGCTTCCAAGCTGTCTTCGGCTTCAACCTCTCTGGCCCATGGCATCCACTCGCGCAATTCGGCTTGAGATTCGATGATGGCTGCTCGAAGTAAGGCCCCATCACCTGGCCGCAGGCCGCGAATGGTTAGCCGCTCGCTGTCGAACGAATTGGGAAAATCGAGTAGGACTGGGTTCATCCGTTTATCCGTTTTGCATCCATTGATGCCATTGACGCCAAGTATCGCCAACCAATCGTCGCCAGCCACACCCCGGCCATCACAATCACGCCGCCCACAATCTGTTGCAGCGTGGGCACCACGCCAAACAACCCCAACGACCACAAGGCCGTAATCACCGGGCTGAGTGTCAAGATCACGGCATGGGCGCTCAAGTTCAATCGCCGTAAAGCCAGGTAATACAACGCTCGGCTGCCTGCCACATCCACCACGCCCACCAAAATCAACAGAGGCCAAACCTGTGCCGAAGGCCACACCAACGCGCCGCGTACTGCCGAATACCCAAACAGCGCCAGCGTGGTGAACAGCAGGCGAAAGAAAAAGAAGTTCACAAAATCTACGTCGCCGTTGCGTTTTACCAGCGCCGTGTGCAGTGTGTATAGCGGCGTGGCGCACGCAATGAGTAACGAGCCGATGCGAAAGAAATTACTGGGCTGCAACGCCACAATGCACACGCCCACGGTTGCAATGGCTGCGCCTACCAGTTGCCAGCGCGTAAATCGCTCCTTCAGCCAGACCATGCCGATCAAAATGCTCAGCGGCGTTGAGAGTTGGGTCAGCAATATAGCCGCGCCGGGGTCTACGTAGCTTACGGCCAAGTAGGTCAGCACGGTGCTGCCGCCGATCAGTGCGCCAATCGCCACAAAGAACGGCAAGTGTTTGCGCAAGACCGTAACGTCAAGCTGGTGCGTCACCAGCGCATAGCTACCGACGATGCTCGTCGCAACTGCCATCACATAAAACGCCGATACGTTTGGGCTGATGTGTGGCAGCAACAGCCGGGCAAACACAAAGTGCAAACTGTCCAGCACAATCAAGACCATGACGATAGCCGCGTTTTGGTTTGTGCTTTTGTTGAGGGGTAGGGCGGGTTGAGCGTTCATTTACCCCATCGCCACCACGCGCTCAAAAATCATCTGTGCGTTGCCGCCTTTCACTTTCTCCACGTCGTCCTGGTATTTCAAGATCACGCCCAACGTCTCTTCTACGATGCTGGGCGCTAATGCCTTTTCATTCAGTGCCACCAATGCCGATGTCCAGTCCAATGTCTCGGCCACGCCAGGAAGTTTGTATAAATCCATGCGGCGCAGCTCTTGGATAAAGCCTGTAATTTGCCGCGAGAGTTTCTCGCCCGCCTCCGGCACTTTGGCCCGCACAATGCTCAACTCTTTGTCAAAACTTGGGTAGTCAATCCAGTGATACAAGCAGCGTCGCTTGAGCGCATCGTGCACCTCGCGGGTGCGGTTGCTCGTTAATATCACAACGGGCGGCTGCTTGGCCTTAATCGTGCCGATCTCTGGAATGGTGATCTGAAAATCGCTCAAGACTTCGAGTAAAAACGCCTCGAACTCATCGTCGCTGCGGTCCAATTCGTCAATCAACAGTACGGGTGGGTTGCCCTCATACTCAATCGCTTGTAGCAGCGGGCGCTTGAGCAAAAACTTTGGGCCAAAGAGTTCATCCTCTAACCTCTCCCCTTCGCTCTGCCCGGCTTCGGCTAGACGAATGTGCAACATCTGCCGTGTGTAGTTCCACTCATACACGGCGTGGTTCACATCCAACCCCTCATAGCATTGCAACCTGATGAGGTTCGTGTCGAGCAACTCGGCCAGCACCTTCGCCACTTCGGTCTTGCCCACGCCCGCCTCGCCCTCCAAAAACAAAGGCCGTTTGAGTTTGAGCGCCAGAAAAATAGCCGTCGCCAAGCTGCGTTCGGCGATGTAGTTGCGCTGCTTCATCGCAGCCATCAGGTCTTCAATTGAGTCAAAGTTCATGTGAGTGCGCGAATCTTACCGCCATAGACCTGTATGCGTGGCATATGTATTCGCATACACTTGCCTCATGCTAATAGAATTTCGTGAATACACCTGCCTGCCCGGCAAACGCGACGAATGGGTGAGACTGATGGAAGAAAAGATCGTGCCGTTCCAAACCAGCAAAGGCGTGGTCGTCATCGGCATGTTCATCAGCGAGAGCGACCCCGATCTGTATTACTGGATTCGCCGTTTCGACAACGAAGCTGCGCGGGTGCAGATTTACAAAGACGTGTACGAGAGCGATTTTTGGAAGAACGATATGACCCCGAAAGTGATCGAATGTCTGGATCGTAGCAAGACGAAGAATGTGCGATTGTTGCCAACACCTAAGTCAGTCATTCAATAACCCAAGATGCCAAACATGTGGCAACGCCTAAAACACTGGCTCAAGTTCAATTGGGCTTACCGTCAGCGCCCGCCCTGGGACACCCATGTTTCGCCGCCGGAGTTGCTGGCCTTCATCCAGTCGCACTCACCGGGTCGTGCGCTCGATCTGGGTTGTGGCACTGGCACCAACGTCATCACGTTGGCAAAGGCAGGCTGGCAAGTCACTGGGATTGACTTTGTGCCGTCTGCCATCATTCAAGCCCGCCGCAAGGCCCGTTGCGATTTTCGGGTGGGCGATGTCACCCGCATCCCGGCTGATCTTCAGGGCCAAGATTTGATTCTCGATATCGGCTGTTTTCACGGCCTCGGTGCACCGCAACGTATGGCT
>JAYTNY010000160.1:0-6060 GCA_043748055.1 Roseobacter sp. | reverse complement strand
CCTTTGTCGCGGTCATATACGCCCGCAAACAGTTTGTATTCACCGGCGGGCGCATCGGGCGGCAACACCACGCGGTGCAGTTGGTCAATCCCTTCGCCGGGGCGATAGGTTAACGTAAACCGCTTGCCATACTCCGGCGTGTTGTCGTCCTGCACGTAGGGTTGCTGGGCGGTGCTGCCCTCGGGGGCGAACACATGCAAGAACAATACGCCATCGCGTTTGGGTCGCGCATCTACACGCCACAGCGTACGAAACTCTAACGTTGTATCGCGCACGGTTGCCCGGTCCAGGCTCCAGCCCAACAACGCTAAATCACCTACAGTTGCTGGCACGGCGTGTTGAATGGTGATGGGCACTGGGCTGGCGGGGTAATCGGCCACCCGCACCAAACCCAACACCAGGCTATCCAGGGGTACGCCCGCACGTTGGCGCAATAGAACCAGTTTGAACCAACCTGCGTCCAACGCATACGGCACTTGCAACGAATAATCATCGCGCACAGGCTGGTGGATGGGCCAGGCCGCGACCGGAAAGTCGGGCGTGCCCGCCTCGCGTTGGGTGGTGGCAACGGCGCTGCCAATCAGCGGTTCCAAGCGCAGCTCGGTTTGCCAGGATAGCAGGCCAGATTGGTTGGCGCGCCAGGTAAGCACAATGGGCAAGAACTCACCGGCCCGAACTTCATCGGGGTATTCAATCTTCATCAACGCGGCATCTTGGCCACGCCAGGTCGTCCAGCCATCGGCCAGCGATGCGGACTGAGGCACAAACACCTCGGCGGGTTGCGGCATAGCTGCTGGCACGGCAAGGGGCGATGCCAGTGGGTTCGTTGGGTTTGCAAGATTGGCTTGGGCTTGCGCCGGGGGCGCCACCGGCCACTGCACAATACGCATACAGCACGACACATCCGCAGGCGACACGGCCTCGGAGATAGATTGAAAGGCCTCACCCTTGCTGCCTCGGCGTAGTTCAAGTTTGAGTTCGTAAGGCACTTGCGGCAGGCCCAGCGGCAGTGGCAGCACATAGTCCACTCGAAAAAAATCGCCGGGTTCCCAGTTGCTGGGTACAACATCTAGTTCGCCGGGCAGTTCAAAATCCCACCAGGGGCGGCCCCCGTAAAACAAACGAAAAGAGGTGTTGACGCTGTCCAGCATGTCTTTGTCTGGCGGGGCCACGCCGCGTTGCCAGTACAGCGAAAGCTGGGTGTTGGGCTGCGGGTTAAAACGCGCAGCCGGGGCAAAACGGTAGCCCGCCAGCGTCAGCCCGCTGCTGCCTGGGTCGCTGCTCACGCGCCGTACATCGGTTGGAAGCTGCGGGGTGATGGGTGACTCGATCTCGAACAGCTCTAGCTGAATGGCGCCACTGCGCGAGGGGAACCTGACTTGCTTGCGTTTGAAAAAATCGCGGGCGAACCAGGCCCCGGTCTCGTAATCCAGCGGCAAATACCACACGCGGCGGAACTGGCTAGCAAAGGCACGGCGAGCTTGTTGGCGGCTGGCGCTTTCGACAGAAGCAGTAGGCACAGCGCCTGCCGTGCTTTCGGGGAAGTGCCGCCATGGGAAACCCCGCAGATACGCCATGACGGTGGCTGCTTGCACCGGGGCAGGGATGACGATGACATCGCCATCCTGCCAGTGATCGCGGATGTAGTAGGCCAGGCCGCGAAAATCATCGTGCCAGTTGGGGGTGCGGATAAATACGTAGGCCAGCCCATACACCTGGCTGGCGGCAATGGCAATGACCACGAGACCGCCCATCAGCTTAAAAAACCACCCACGTTGCCACAAGACCCAAACCAAGCGGCCCAGCAGCACCGCTATAAACGGCAAAATGAGCATGAGGTGCCGAAAGCCCTGATAGCTGGGCTTGATTAAAGAAATGCCAAACCAGATGAGCACGGGCGCAATCAAAGCGATCAACAAAATCCATTGGTTCCTGCGTTTGGCACGCGGCGCGCTGGGCAACAGGGCACCCAGCACGCACAGCGTCCCCACCACCCAGGTAATAATCTCTGGCAGCAATGCACGCGGGTCGGGGGTGTTTAGGCCAAACAGAAACCCGTTTAGCTCCGACCAAAACATCACATCCAGCGGCACAAAATAGTAATCGCGTTCGGGCCTGCCGCCAGAGAGGCGGCGAAAGAGCGATTGCACATCGGGCAGCAACGCCAGCACGACACCTGCCAGGGTGATGAGAGCCACCAGTGTGACCAACATGCGCCGGTGATTGTGCGGGACAACGCGCCAACGAACCAACAGAACGACAAACGCAAAAACCGCCTGGCTTGCCACCAACCCTATGAATGAGTAATGGGTTAGCACAGCCACAGCCCACACGCCAAACACCGCAACCCATATGCCCGGCTCTGTTGCGCGTAGCTTTAGGGCTTGATGGAGCACGAGGACTGACAAGGCCGCCAAACTGACCACCAGGGTATACATGCGCACCTCGTGCGAGTACCACTGCACCCCTGGCGAAAGCAAAATAAACAACCCAGCCAGCAGCCCTGCCAACGCGCCAAAAAGACGGCGGCCCACCGTAAAGGTCAGCGGCACCACCAACACACCCAACATCGCCGTCAGCCACTTTAACGAGAACTCGCTGTCGCCGCCAAACGGAATCCAGGCTTTGAGCAGCAAAAAATAAGCGGGCGGTTGCGTGTCTATCACCGGCTTGCCCAGCACATACACCACGTTTCTAAACGTATCGGTTAGCGAGGACGCAAGGCGCATGTAGGTGATGCCCTCGTCCATCCACATGCTGCGGCCCAGCAGGTCTGCACTGCGCAACACGGCGCCCAAAAACGTAAGCCCAACGGCCCACCAAAATGCGCGCTTACTACCGGGTCGCAACAGCCGACGTGTCAGTCTCATGCGTGGTTTGTGTATTTACGCATGCTGGCTGTATGCAATTTCCAGCAACCCTTCGGCAATCGCCTCAAAGTCATAGTCGGGGTTAGCTTGCTGTAACTGATGGCGCATCAATTCGGGGATGCAATCTACACCCTGCCACGCGCCACAGATGGCGCAGGCCATTGCGCCAATCGTGTCGGCATCGCCCGAAAGCTCAAACGCCAGCTCGGCGGCGCGCAGCGGGTTGCCTTCGGCCAGGGCCACAATGCCAAAGGCAGCCGGCACGGCCTCGCTGGCCGCCAACGAGGTGCCCACCAAATCGTAGATGGCCTGAATGCGATCCGAAGCGGTGCCCACGCCATCGCGGGCCAGGCTTACCGCAAAATCGATGCGGCGGGCCACGTTGGCCCCCAGCGAAAACTTGCCCAACCCTGCCCCAATGGTTGCGGCGTGCATGCCCGCAAAAATCACATCGCGCAGTTCCGGTGGCGTCGCTCCGTGCGCGGCCCCATCCACCGGCCCCAGGGCAAACGCCACTGCACCCGCCACCGCCGCCGCGCTGGCGCAGGCCACGCTGGTGTTGTGGGATGGGATGGCCGTGAGCGCTGCGTCACGCGCGGCAGCTTCCACATCGCCGGGGTGCAGCAGCCCCACCACCGAGACGCGCATGGCCGCGCCGTTCGTATCGCCGCCGATGCCGGTAGTGTGCAAGTCTGCGCCCGCTTTCATTTTGGCGA
This sequence comes from Roseobacter sp., assembly GCA_043748055.1. Classification (GTDB taxonomy): domain Bacteria; phylum Chloroflexota; class Anaerolineae; order J036; family Brachytrichaceae; genus JANMVQ01. The sequence goes on along the minus strand of JAYTNY010000160.1, from coordinate 2,474 downwards.
CGGCGCGGCGGGTGCTGGGGCCAACAAACAAAATGTGGTCGCCATCCACAAAGTCGTACCACGCCACAATGGCTTTGGCCGCGCCTTCTAACGTTACTTTGCCATCTTCAATTATTTGGCGGGCCAAAAACAAAGCCTGCTCGGTGTCATCGGTGATGCGGCCTGCGGGCAAGCCGACATGCACTTCGTGGTCGTCGGGCGCGGGCAGCAATGTCGTAATTTTTTTGTTGCCGTACTTGTTGCGCGTCTGTTGCGGCGAGAGCAGAGCGGGCATGCAAAATGCATCACCCAACGCCTGCCCATAAATGCCGCCGAGGATTTTCGATCGGAGAGCGTCACTCATGCGTGTTTATTTTTTGAAGTTGCGAAGCGCGAATTTTACAAGCGCTCATCGCACGCATCTCTCAGCCCGCATGTGGCACAACGCCACGCGTCGGTGTGGCTGCGATGGGCCTCGCCCGCGCTTAAATCCTCGCGCATCGCGCCAATCACCCGCAGCAGTTCGCGCTCCAACTCCGGCGTGTAGTCAATCGCAAATTGTTTGTCGGCATATTGAATAATGCCGTAGCGCGGGCGGTTGCCAAACGTCTCTTCCACCAGCAGGCAATACGTTGCCAGTTGCAACACATGGCCTTCGCGCGGACGGCTGGGGGCTGGGCTGGATTTGACCTCGACGGGCACCAGCTCGCCGCGATCTTCAATCAAATAATCCGGCTTGCCCACCACGCGGTGTTGCTTGGAGAACAGCGATTGGTCGTTGCGCCGCCATGCGCCTGTGTCGCTAAAAATCACGCGGCCTTCGGGCAAGCCTGTGCACTGCCTCAGCCACATCGAAATGATAAAGATGAGCAGCGCCAAAAAAACAAGCGTGATTGCAAATGCCATGTGTGTTCGAACCTGCCTCAAAACCTCACAGGTTGGCCCATAGAGCCACAGTAAACATAGGCCTCGCGGGCCAACCTGTGAGGTTTAGTGACGTGCTGTTAACAACCTGTTAAACCGAATGAAGTATCAAATTGCCAATATGCTTGCACAGCCTAAAATACTCGCGATGTCCAAATCATCGCCACCTACAAGCAACACAAGCAACACAAGCCCTGCGCTCGATTATCACCAGAACTACATCAGCCGCGATCTAAGCTGGATCGAGTTCAACCGGCGTGTGCTGCAAGAGGCTCAGAGCAACTACCACCCACCGCTGGAGCGCGCCAAGTTCCTCGCTATTTTCATCACCAACTTGGACGAGTTCTTCATGATCCGCGTGTCGGGCCTGCAAGAGCAAGTGCTGGCTCAGGTGGCCGATGTGCCGCCGGACGGACATACCGCCGCCCAAACCCTCGATCTCATCCGCAAAGAGCTAGGCCCGCTGCTGTTGGAGCATTCGCAAACGTGGGAGCAAGACATCAAGCCGCTGTTGGCTACGCAAGGTGTTTGCGTCTTGAACTTCAGCGAGCTAAACGCCGAGCAGCAACAAACCGCCAACGATTACTTCAAGCGCACCATATTTCCGGTGCTAACCCCGCTCGTCGTAGATCCCGGTCATCCCTTCCCGCACATCAGCAACCTCAGCCTCAGTTTGGCGGTGGTGATGAACGACGAGAAAAAACGCCCGCGTTTCGCCCGCGTCAAAGTGCCGCCCTCGTTGCCGCGCCTGCTGCCCTTAACGCACTGCGCGGATGATTCGCACTGCACGCGTTGCTTCGTCTGGCTGGATCAAGTCATCGCCGCCAACATCGGCACGCTGTTCCCTGGTGTCAATGTCAAAGCCACCTACGCCTTTCGCGTCACCCGCGACACCGACATCGAGATTCAGGTGGACGAGGCCGACGACCTGCTGATGACGATTGAACGCCAAGTGCAAGACCGGCGCTTTGGCAGCGTGGTGCGCCTGGAAATTGCCGACAATATGCCCGACGATGTGCGCGATATTTTGCTGCGCAACTTAAGCCTGGAAGTAGCTGATGTAACCCGTGTGCGCGGCCCGCTGGATTTAAGCAACTTGATGGAGTTGATGCGCCTGCCCTACCCTGAGCTGAAAGATGCGCCGCTGCAACCGCGCGTGCCGGGCATCCTCAAGAACGGCACCGACAACATCTTCGAGCGCATCAAGAAACGAGACATCTGGCTGCACCACCCCTACGATTCGTTCACGCCGGTTGTGGACTTTATCCGCGCTGCTGCCAACGACAAAGACGTGCTCGCCATCAAGCAAACGCTTTACCGCGTCGGCAAAGATTCGCCCATCGTCAAAGCCCTAATTGAAGCCGCGCAAAACGGCAAGCAAGTGGCGGCCATGGTGGAGTTAAAAGCGCGCTTTGACGAAGAGAATAATATTTTGTGGGCACGCGCGTTGGAAGATGTGGGCGCGCATGTGGTCTATGGCCTGCCGGACATCAAGGTGCATTGCAAAGTTGCCCTGGTGGTGCGCAAAGAAGAAGATGGCATCCGCCGTTACGTTCATCTCAGTACCGGCA
>JAYTNY010000159.1:0-10133 GCA_043748055.1 Roseobacter sp. | reverse complement strand
ATTGTGCAGGGCAACTTGAAGAAGGGGGATGCGCTGGGCGTGGCACGCATCGCGGGCATCATGGCGGCCAAGCGGACGAGCGAGTTGATTCCGTTGTGTCATCCGATTGGGTTGACGAAGGTGGAGGTCAACCTCACCCCCGACCCCTCTCCTATGAGGAGAGGGGAGATAGTGGTTACAACGAGAGTAGAGTGTTTTGGCAAGACCGGTGTGGAGATGGAGGCGCTGACAGCGGCGAGTGTGGCGGCGCTGACGATCTATGACATGGCGAAGGCGATTGACAAAGCCATGGTCATTAGCGAGGTGCGGCTGCTGCGCAAGACCGGCGGCAAGAGCGGGGATTTTGAGGCAACGACATCGGCTCATACACTCAAGCTGCGGCTGGCTGGCGATGCCGATTTACAAAACGTCGTCGCGATCACCGACGCGGCGTATGAAAAATACATTCCCAGAATTGGGCGCAAGCCACGACCCATGACCACCGACTATGCGCCCATGATTCAAGCTGAGCAGGTGTGGGTTGCCGAGTTGGGAGACGAGACGGTGGGTGTGTTGGTTCTCGTACCAACCGAGTCGAATCTGTTGATCTATAACATTGCTGTCCATCCCAAACATCAACATGGCGGCATGGGCCGGCAATTGCTGGCCTTTGCAGAGCAGGAAGCGCGGCGACAGGGTTACAACGAAATTTATTTGTATACGAACGTGCGGATGACGGAGAACATCGCCATTTACAGCAAGATGGGCTACTTGATCCTTTCGCGTGAGGACACGCCGGGGTTTTCAACCATCAACATGGCGAAGACATTGGCCTGATTGCGATGGCATTGACACAAGATGATGTTTACCAGGCAGCAGACGAGCTGCGCGGCATTGCGCGATTGGGCTTGAAGTATGCGCCTAACGATTATGACCGCGACCGATATCAACGTGCATTGGAGATTGCGGTTGGGTTGATGGCTAAATTGCACGATGTGCCGATTGAGCCATTGCTGGCAGCAGAGGCAAGTTTGGATAGCTGGGCGCACATCAGCCCAATTACCGCGGCGGATGCAGCGGTGTTTCGTGAGGGCAAGATTCTGTTGATTCAGCGGGCCGACAACAAGCTGTGGGCCATGCCCGGTGGATTGGTGGAGCGCGGGCAAACCTTAGCCAGTGCCGCCGAGCGCGAGTTGCGCGAAGAAACAGGTTTGGTTGGACACGCAAAAAAGCTACTGGGCATTTTTGAGAATTGGCAGTGGGGTGGCGAAAGCAGGGCACAGATTTACCTGGCGGTGTTTTTGGTAGAGGTGCCGGATGGAATGCCGACGGGCAGTAACGAAACATTGGATGCTGGATTCTTTGCGGAGGATGTGTTGCCGCCGCTCTCGCCCAGCCACAACAAGCGCGTGCCGTATGTGTTTAAGATGATGCGCGGCGAGGTGGATGTGCCATACTTTGATGCGTAATCCACGGTACGTGGCTGAACCTCATAGGTCGGCGCATAGAGCCGTGGCGGGCATAGGCGTTACCCGCCGACCTGTGAGGTTTTGGCAAGACAACCAATGTGTCAGACAAATGTGATTGGAGATTAGAGATTGGAGATTAAATTATTTGCGACCTTGAAGGAACGCGCGAAGACAAATGTGATCGTGGTTCCCATCCACATAACCACCACCGTGCGCCTGCTGCGCGAAGCGGTGGCGACGCACTATCCTGCGCTTGCGCCGCTGATGCAGCAAACGCTGGTGGCCGTGAACCAGGAGTTTGCGTTTAACGACGATGCCGTGCAGCCGAGCGATGAGGTTGCGTTGTTCCCACCCGTAAGCGGCGGTTGAAACTGCGTTTTGGAGGTCGAGGCTTTAGCCGGTTACGAACTCAACTGCGGCCAAGCGTCATAACAGCATTACTAACCGGCTAAAGCCTCGACCTCCTTTTTTGAATACCGATGACCATGCCAACAATTTTGGATATAACGCCCGACCCCATTGATTTGAACGCCTTGCAAGCTGCGATAACAACCGATGCCGATGGCGCGGTGGTATTGTTTACCGGCACTGTGCGTGGCAAGACCGGCAGCGAACAAACGAATAAGCTGGAATACGAGGCCTACAAAAGCATGGCGGTGGCCAAGCTGCAACAGGTGGCCGACGAGATGCGCACGAAGTTTGCGTTGATTCACGGGATTGCCTTGATTCAGCGCGTGGGCGAGATGAACGTGGGCGAGCCGACCGTTGCCGTGGCCGTAAGCGCAGGCCACCGAGGCGATGGCGCATTTGAGGCCGCGCGTTACGGCATAGACCGGCTGAAGCAGATTGTGCCGGTGTGGAAAAAAGAAACGCGGCCCGATGGCTCAAGCTGGATTGAGGGCGATTACACCCCCAACCCAGCCGACAAACTACAGAATTAACTCGACTGATTCAACGCCCGCTCGGCAGCTTCGATCTCGCTTTTGCGTTGCGCAATCATCTCGCCGGTGGGCGGGCCTTTGAAGCGGCGGTTCTCCAGCGCAAACCAGATGATGGCGGTTAGCGCCAGGAAGGCCAGGGTGATCCACAAGGCATTGCCATTGGGGGGTTGCACGCCGATGAAGAAGATGATGGCCATGGCGATGAGCACCAACACGGCCATCGGCTTGAAGAGTGCGCCTAAATCCCACGGCCCCATCTTGACCCAGGTTTTGCCGTGGGCGCGCATGGCGAAGAAAATGGGCACCGCGAACGACAGGAACAGGAAGATGACCGTGACCGACACGATGACGGTATAGGCCGGGGTGTAGAGGGTGAATAGAAAAGCCAACACGGCGGCGACCCAGATGGCGGCCACCGGCGTGCGGTAGGTTGAGCTGACTTTGCGCAGGATGCCGGAGGCGGGCAGGCCGCCATCGCGTGAGAAGGCGAAGATCATGCGCGAGGCCGAGGTGACGGTGGCGAGGCCGCACAAGTATTGCGAGATGAGAATGACGACGTAGAGAAAGTATTTGAGGGCGACGGGCAAGACCTGATCCGAGGTCCAGAAGAAGACACCCCAGCCTTTGGTTGCGGCTTCATCCATGTTGGGAATAGCCAACACAAACGCGATGAGAAACAGCCAGCCAAAGAGCGACGACCAGACGACCGAGCTGACCATGCTGCTGGGCACGGCTTTGGCCGCATTCACAGTTTCCTCAGCGGTGTGGGCCGATGCATCGTAGCCGGTGATGGTGTAGATGGGCAGCAACAGACCCAGCGCGAAGATGTAAATAGCGCTGCTGTTTTCAGGCCAGACATCCCCACCCGCCAAGCCACTGTAATTTTTGAACGTCCACAGGCGCGAGAAATCCCAACTGGGGGCGAAGGCCATGAACGACACGAACAGAGCGACCGCACCGAAGAACAGCAAGTAGCCACTGAAGTCGGTGAGGCGTGAGGTGAGCTTGATGCCGAGGTGATTGATGAGCGCCATGCTGGCGGTGATGACGCCGACGAAGACTGCCTGTAACACCGGCGTGCCGGTGATGCCAAATGCACCGATAAAGAAGTTGTAGGTGCCGACGTTGATCGCGCCCAACACGGTCACAAGCCCAATCAAGTTAAGCCAAGCCGTAACCCAGCCCCAGCCCCGGCCCCCCAAAATGGAGCCCCAGTGATACAAGCCGCCTGCGGTTGGAAAGGACGATGAGATTTGCGCAAGGCCAAGCGCGAAGATAAACGAGATGAGGCAGCCGATGGGCCAGCCAATGCCAATAGCCGCGCCACCCACGCCGCTGATGCCCTGCGCCACCGAGTTGATGCCGCCGGACAAAATGCAAATGATTGAAAACGAGATGGCGAAGTTTGAGAAGGACTTCATGCGGCGGGATAGCTCTTGGGCGTATCCCATGTTGTGCAGTTGCTTGATGTCTTCTGCGATGATTTTCTGATCGCTCTCATCGGTCGAGTTTGCTGCCATTGGGGGTCTCTCCTGTTTTGCGGTAAGCAGCCCGTAATTGTTGTTTGAGCACACGCACAAACGACAGGCTGATGAAATGTGATTCTAGTGAGGGCGGGGGTTCGCGCAACTTTCATGCAATAAGTTGACACAACCGTTTGAGCGTGGAATGATTGCACTTCGATTGAACAGATGAACGTAACAGACAGGGGCGTGGGCAATGCGGATGCCTTAGGCATACGGCTCGCCCCTGATTTATGTACGGATGCAGTTTAGGATTGATAGCTGATTGCCTCAGGGGTTGTTTGGACAGGATGACGGGATTTAACAGAATAGGAAGTTTCATAAATCCTGTTGAATCCTGTCATCCTGTCTAGAAGCCCAAGGCAAGCAAGATGAGGAGTTGAAAAGACATGAACACAGCAGAATGCCCCGAATGCGGCGGCAACATTAGTTTTAAGAGCGCACCCGTGCTGCACGAGCTAATCCGTTGCGGCGATTGCGGCGCGGAGCTTGAAGTAACCAAGCTGGACCCGATTGCGCTGGATTTGGCACCGACTGAGGAAGAGGACTGGGGGGAGTAAATAAGTGATTAGGGATTGGGGATTAGTTATTCACCAATCCCTAATCACTAATCACTATTTCATGAAAGTTTGCATTATTTGTTCGCTCGTCCGCCCCGAAGAGAAATTACTGATCGAGGCTTTTCAGAAGAAAAATTTTCCAGTGGATATTGTGGATGACCGGGGCATTGTGTTTGACCTAGATGACTTGAGCCACTGGCAGCAATACGATGTGATTGTGGAGCGCTGTATGAGCCAGAGCCGCGCACAATATGTGCAGCGCATCATGCGCATCGCGGGTGTCAAGACAATTAATAACTATGAGGTCATCGAGAACTGCGGCGACAAATTTATTACCTCACAGTTGTTGTTGCAGCACGGCGTGCCCACTACGCGGGTGTTGATGGCGTTCACGCCGGAGTCGGCACTGGAAGCCATCGAAAAGATCGGCTACCCAACCGTGCTGAAGCCCGTCGTCGGCTCGTGGGGGCGCGGCGTGGTGCGGGTGAACGACCGCGATGGGGCCGAGGCGGTGGTGAATCTGCGCGATGAGTTGGGCGGCTATCAACAACACATTTACTACATCCAGGAAATGGTGAACAAGCCCCAACGCGACATTCGCTCGTTCGTGGTGGGCGATGCCTGCATCGCCGCCATCTACCGCACCAGCGCGCACTGGATTACCAACACGCACCTGGGCGGCAAGGCCAGCAACTGCGAAGTGACGCCAGAGTTGGCGCGCATTTCTATCGCAGCAGCCAAAGCCGTCGGTGGCGGCATTGTGGCGGTGGATTTGTTTGAGGACCCAGAGCGCGGCTTGCTCGTCAACGAAGTGAACCACACGATGGAGTTCCGCAACAGCGTGCCCGCAACAGGCGTGGACATTCCGGCGGCGATGGTGGATTACGTGGTGGCGCTGGGTATTGAGAAGTAACGACTGTCATGCTGAGGAGTCCTCGACGAAGCATCCCTACGTTCAAATTGCGTGAATGTGGATCAACGCAGAGATTCTTCGCATCGGAATGCTCAGAATGACACTATCAAGCTCACGCGTCATTCAATCAGTTTGTGATTGAGTCAACCTTATTAACACGTCAGAAAATCATGTCAGAAACACAAGACTTACCCAAAACTGCCCTTGTCATCGTCGCGCATCCAGATGATGCCGAGTTTGGCTGCGCAGGCACGCTGGCGAAATGGATCCGCGAGGGCTGGGAGGCGACACTCGTCATTTGCACCGATGCCTCCGGCGGCGGCTCCGATGACGCGCTGGATGTGAGCGTAGAAGCTCGCCGCGCCATCACGGCCATACGCAAAGCCGAGCAGCGCAACGCGGCCAAAGTGCTGGGGCTACGCGATGTAGTCTTTCTCGACCAGCCGGATGGGCTGTTGCAGCCCACGATTGATTTGCGGCGCATGCTGGTGCGGCTGATGCGGCGCTACAAGCCGACGCGGCTGCTCTGTCAATCCCCCGAACGCAGGTGGTTGCCTGCATATCCCATTGGCCGGCATCACCCCGATCACTTGGCGGCAGGCACAGCAGCGATGGCGGCGATGTATCCGGCCTCGCAGAACCCGTGGGATTTCCCGGAGCTGATGGCCGAGGGCTTGCTGCCACACAAGGTGCGCGAGTTATACGTGATGGGCGCGCCAGAGATGAATCACTTCGAGGACATCAGCGAGGTGTGGGATGTGAAGATTGCCGCGCTGCGCGAACACCGCAGCCAGCTTGAGGCGCATTTTGACGAGGTGGAGAAGGTCATCCGTGGCTGGGCCGAGAACAACGGCAAGCTGCACGGCGTGGCAATGGCGGAAGTGTTTAACAGGACGGAGAACTAGGGTGGTGAATAGAGAATAGGGATTGGTGATTGAGTCACCAATCCCTATTCCCTATTCCCTAATCCCTATTCACCATTCACTTTTTATGACAAAGCTAAATTGCGCCATCATCGGCGGCACGGGCTACACCGGCGGTGAGCTTTTGCGAATTTTGAATGCGCACCCGTTGGCCGAGGTGACGCAAGTGACCTCGCGCAGCCGGATGGGTGAATTTGCATTTGTGCCCCACCCCAACTTGCGCAGCACGGCGGCGGGCAATTTGCAATTTGTGCAGCCCAGCGATGTGAAGCCGTGCGATGTGATCTTCTTGTGTCTGCCACATGGCGAGGCCAGTAAACAAATTGAGCAATGGAGCCAACTCGCGCCAACGATCATTGATCTCAGCGCCGACTTCCGGCTGCGCGACATGAGTGCCTATGCGCAATGGTATGGCGCAGCCCACCCTGCCCCGCACTGGGCCGAGAAATTTGTGTATGGCTTGCCGGAGCTCATGCGCGAGAAGTTGCGCGGCGCAGCTTATGCCAGCGGTGTGGGCTGTAACGCGACAGCGACGAATTTGGCGTTGTTGCCGTTGGTGAAAGCAGGTTTGATTGACCCCGCAATGCCCATCATTGCCGATATTAAAGTGGGCAGCAGCGAGGGCGGCGCGGAGAGCAGCGATGCCAGCCATCACCCGGAGCGCAGCGGGGCGGTGCGCGTGTTTGCGGCGGCGGATCATCGGCACACCGCCGAGGTGGTGCAGATGATGAGCGGGTTTGGCTTTGCGCCTCCATCGGTTCACATGACGATTACCAGCATCGAGATGGTGCGCGGGGCCAGCGCGGCGGTGCATGTTTTCCTCAAAGAGAAGCTGCAGGACAAGGACTTGTGGAAAGCGTTTCGGCAGTGCTATAAGGATGAGCCGTTTGTGCGAATTGTGAAGAGCCAGACCGGTATCTTTCGCAATCCGGAGACCAAGATTTTGGCAGGCAGCAATTGGGCCGATGTGGGCTTTGGGCTAAGTAGCGATGGCCGCAAGGCGACGCTGTTGTGCGCGATTGATAATTTGATGAAGGGTGCGGCGGGCAGCGCGGTGCAGTGTTTGAATGTGATGCAGGGGTGGGATGAGCGCGAGGGGTTGGGGTTTGTGGGGTTGCATCCATGAACCCCCGACCCCTAAAGGGGTGTCGTTGATTTTCTCAACGACTCCCCTTTAGGGGTCGGGGGTTCTGTAAAGTTACGCAGCAACGAAAGGGAGCAGTATTGACAATGATTGTGGTGAAAGTCGGCGGTTCCGCCGGAATCAATTACGACCTCGTGTGCGATGACATCGCGCAACTCGTCAAAGACGGACATCAAGTGATCTTGATTCACGGCGGCAGCGACGAGACCAACAAGATCAGCACGCAGCTTGGCAAGCCGCCGCGCATCCTCACCTCGCCGCAGGGCTACACCAGCCGCTATACCGATAGCGAGACGCTGGATATTTTTGCGATGGTGTACGCGGGGAAGATGAACACGCGCATCGTGGAGCGCTTGCAGAAGCGCGGGGTGAACGCGGTGGGCCTGAGCGGGATAGACGGGTGCTTGTTGCAAGGCCCGCGCAAGGCCAGCGTGCGCGCGGTGATTGACGGCAAGCAGGTGTTGGTGCGCGATGACTTTACGGGCAAGGTGGAGAAGGTGAATGCAGCGTTGCTTACGCTGTTGCTGGGCGGGGGCTACACGCCGGTCATCTGCCCGCCCGCCATCAGCCACGACGGCGAGGCCATTAACGTGGATGGCGACCGCGCCGCAGCCATGATTGCCAGCGCGGTAGGTGCGAAGCAACTGATTATTTTGTCTAACGTGCCAGGGCTGTTGCGCAGCTTCCCCGACGAAAGCACGTTGATCCCGCACATTGCTTACAACCAGTTGGAGCAGGCGCTGGGCTTTGCCGAGGGGCGCATGAAGAAAAAAGTGCTGGGTGCGAGCGAGGCGATTGCTGCCGGCGTGCAGCAGGTGGTGTTTGGGGATGCGCGGGTCGAGCGGCCCATCTTTAACGCAATGAATGGCAAGGGTACGGTCATCTCGGGTTAACCAGATGACTTGATTACCTTGGGGTTTCGGATTTGAACCACAAAGGACACAAAGAAGGCACGAAGAACACAAAGAATTATCTTTGAGTGCTTTGTGTTTCTTTGTGACCTTTGTGGTGAAAACCTTAGCAGCAGTCAGATGACATAGTGGCAACTTTGTAGCGCATTGGTAGCAATACACAAAAACTGCGCATAATATCTCGCGGCGAAATGCTGATTTTCTCGTAATATTGCAAGTTTAATTCCAAATACCGAGCGCTATTTAGTGGCGGATTCATACAATTTGCAGTGTGAATGCGTTTAGAACGGCAAAACGAAACTTAGTTGCGGCAGCAATCAGCCTCTTGCTATGCGTGGCTTGTGCCACAGACCCAGGCCAACCCGAGGCCACATCCCCCCAACCCGCCGCCCAAGTTGCCCCAGCCAGCAGCACCGAATGCGGGGCCAGCCTGCTGGAAGTGGGTGGCGTGATCAGCTATCAGGATATCAGCGGCGCGTGGTGGATCATCGGCCAGGTGCGCAACCGCTCGTACGAGGATGTGCAGATCGCCAGCCTATGCATCGTCATCGAGGAACCCGGCAAGAAAGATTTGGCCTACTGGTTTTTAGACACCTCGGTGCGCAGCGGCGAGGCCGTGCCGTTTCGCGCGTTGATTCAAAACAAACTGATCTCGCGCAACAGCACTTTTCGGTTTAGCGCCCGCCCCGAAGACCACCGAGTGGATGACACCGCTGCGAAAGGCGACCGGATTCTGGGCTATCGTCTTTTTTCGACCAGCGACGTCGCGCAATCCAAGTTAGAAGATGGGCGCTTGCGCTTTACCGGCAAACTTAAAAACACCGGCGACCAGCCCACGCGCAACGTGCGCGTGTTGATCGCGCTCTACGACGACAAGGATCGGTTGATCGGCGTGGCGGATGGCAAGCCGTTCAGCCTGGTCCCGCTGATGCCGGGTGACGAGTTGGACTTCACCGCCATCGCCAGCCGCCTGTTTGGTGAGGTGGCCCGTTACGAGATTTTGATAGAGGGCAACCCCAGCGGCGCAGACGAGATTTAAGCCCGCGCTTAAAATCTCGGTATGGATGACCCAAATACTGGCGTTGAAGTTGTGATGATTCAACGCGACCTGACGCACGCGCCGATATTTGCTTTGCCCCCTGGCTATGCCATGCGCGCCTACCGCGCGAGCGATGTGGCAAATTGGGTGTGCATCCAACAGGCTGCCGACCCCTTCTTTGTGGCCGAGGCCAAACACTTTAGCGACTCCATGCCGGGCAACACCGCGTATCTGGCGGCGCGGGTGTTGTTTCTGGTGGATGGGTCTGGCACGGACATCGGCACGATTGCAGCCTGGAACGATGCCGAGTTTGAGGTGCGCGAGATGGGCCACATTCACTGGGTTGCCATCGTGCGCGCAGCACAAGGGCGCGGCCTGGCCAAGCCGATGCTGAGCGCGGCCTGCGCTGCGTTGCGCTCACACGGTTACACCGAGGCCTGGTTAGAGACCAACACCGCCCGCATCCCGGCGCTCAATTTGTATGGTCAGTTTGGCTTCAAGCCCCACCCGCGCAGCGAGGCCGAACGCGAGGCCTGGCGGGCTGTTGCGCCACGGCTGAAGTTTGTGGTTGAGGTGTGAGGGGAAGCCACTTACTCAACACGAAAGCATTCTGAGCGCAGTCGAAGAATGCGAGTGTGGCTGAACTTCGTTAGCTAAGCTCGACATAGAGCGCATTCTTCGACTTCGCACAGAATGCTTTTGCACGGGGTCAGGCGGTTACTGCGTAATGT
>JAYTNY010000158.1:0-3283 GCA_043748055.1 Roseobacter sp. | reverse complement strand
CAATTACATGCTTGACATCTCCCCCATCATGCAGATACTTCGCCATTCACACTTAGTGTAGAAACGCCACGAAGCGTTGCAGCGGCCGCCACAGGCAATTGACTTGAAATCATTGCGGGCGGCTGTTTTTGCACCATAGCCCTTTCGTTGTCGCACCAATACGTGCACTCGCCCCGGCCAGGCCCGCTGCCCCACTTAACGTCGGGTTAAACCGTGCACCGTATGGTCACGTCACGCTGCCAAAAGAAGGGAAGCGAGACAAGCGAGAGAAAGGTATGAGCAAACAAACTGAGTTTCATCACATCAACCACGCTAGTAAAGAACACCAAAGTCAATTTCCTCTGTACAACGCCCGCTTCGAACACGATGCCTGCGGCATCGGCTTTGTTGCGGATTTGAGTGGCCGCCCCACCCACAAAATACTGGACGATGGCCTGAAGTGCCTGGAGCGCCTGGCCCACCGCGGCGCATTTGATGCCGATGGTAAAAGCGGTGACGGCGCGGGTGTGTTGGTTTCTATTCCCAACACGCTGTTTAACAAAGAGTTGGAGCGCGCCGGACACCGTGCCCAGCGCGATGGCGAGCTGGCCGTGGCCATGCTGTTCTTGCCCAAAGACCCGGCGCAAAACGCAAAGGCCCGCGAGATTATTGAGGCTGAGCTGAAACACCGCGAACTGCCGATCCTCATGTGGCGCACGGTGGTGGACGAGCCCAACGTGCTAGGCAAAAGCGCCCTCACCGCGCTGCCCGATATTCAGCAAGTGTTGATTGAGCGCCCGCGCCGCTTTCGCACCGAACTCGAGTTCGACCAGCATTTGTATTTGGTGCGCAAGTGCATCGAAAAGGCTGCGCACGAGGTGGGAGTGTATTTGTATATCTGCTCGTTCTCGTGCCGCACCATTGTTTACAAGGCGCTCGTGGTTGCGCCCTCGCTACGCCCGTTTTACCGGGATTTGAACGATCCCGATTTCAAGGTCAACTTCATCGTCTTTCATCAGCGCTACAGCACCAATACCTTGCCCACCTGGGAGCGCTGCCAGCCGTTTAGGTTGGTCTGCCACAACGGCGAAATTAACACGGTTGAGGGCAACCAAAACTGGATGAAGGCGCGTGAGCCTGACCTGGACTCACTCGTTTGGGGCAGCGAGATTGAAAACCTCAAACCCATTGTGGACGAGACCACCAGCGACACGGGCCGCCTGGACAACGTGGTGGAGTTACTGACGCTGGCTGGTCGCGATATTCGCCACAGTATGAAGATGTGCGTGCCGCCTGCCTGGGAGAAATATCACGACCTTTCGACGAACATCAAAGGCTTCTACCGATATCACAGCGCGCTGATGGAGCCATGGGATGGCCCGGCCTCGCTGGTGTTTGCGGATGGCGAACTGGTGGGCCTGATGCTCGACCGAAACGGGTTGCGCCCGGCGCGCTACATGCAAACCAAAGATGGCATTGTGTATGCAGGCAGCGAGATTGGCGCACTAGACATCGAGCCAGAGAAAATTATCGCCACTGGCAAGCTCGGCCCTGGCCAAATGATCTGCGCCGATTTGCATCAGCGCCGTCTGTTCACCGACGACGAGATTATGAAAGAACTGGCGACACAGAAGTATGCCGACATGGCCCGCCGCGAACGCCTGCGCTTGGAGGATGCCGCGCCGATGGGCGTGGAGCAACCCGCCGTGAATAGCGAAGCCTTGCTCACCAAGCAAGCCTCGTTTGGGTGGACGAGTGAAGAGCTGACGATGGTGGTGAAGACCATGTACGAAGACGCCACCGAGCCGGTGGGCAGCATGGGCGACGACACGCCACACGCGGTGCTTTCACCTAAGCCGCGCCCGCTGTTCAACTACTTCAAGCAACGCTTTGCCGAGGTAACCAACCCGCCGATTGACCATCTGCGCGAAGACCAGGCCATGAGCCTGCGCGTGCTGCTGGGCGCGCGTGGCAACCTGCTGGCCGAGACCGAAGACTTGGCCCATCAAATCAGACTCAACAGCCCCATTTTGCGCAACGAAGAACTAAAAGCGATTCAACAACTGGACGACAGCGCTTTCCAGAGCGTGGTGTTGGATGCAACTTTTCCAGTGCTGAGTGCTGAGTCCTTAGTGCTTAGTGGAGCAGCAGACTTAGCACTAAGCACTAAGCACTTAGCACTGGAGAAGGCTGTGAAGCGCTTGTGCGACGATGCCGAGCGGGCTGTTCGGGTGGAGGCCAGCATCCTCATCATCAGCGATAGAAAGGCGGGGCCGCAGCGGGCGGTGATTCCGGCGTTGCTGGCGATGGGCGCGGTGCATCATCACTTGATGCGCAAAGGCTTGCGCAACCGGTGCAGCTTGATTAGCGAGAGCGGCGAGGCACGTGAGGTGCATCACTTTGCGGTGTTGATTGGCTATGGCGCGAGCGCCATCAACCCGTATTTGGCATTGGACACTGCGCGCGAGGCCGTGCAAAAAGGCAAGATCCGCGACAAGACCATTACCGAAGAACAGGTGGTGAAGAACTACGTGAAGGCCGCCGAGAAGGGCGTGCTGAAGGTGATGAGCAAGATTGGCATTGCCGCCGTGGATGCGTATTGCGCCGCGCAAATTTTTGAAGCTGTGGGGTTGCACGAGACCGTGATTGACGACTGCTTTACGGGCACGCCCAGCCGCGTGGGTGGCATCTGCTATGGCGAGATTGCGCAGGATGTGTTGCGGTGGCACGAGGCGGCATATCCAGTTGTCAGTGATCAGTCGTCAGTAGTCAGTGAACTGACAACTGATAACCGACAACTGACGACTCTCAAACTAGAGCACCCCGGCTTTTACAAAGAGCGGGCGGGCGGCGAGGTGCATGCGTATGGCATGAAGGCGGTGCATGCCTTGCAGAAGGCGGTGCGGCTGGAGGGGATTTTTGAATACACCGGCGAGTATGCCGAGCAAGCGGTGGGCATTGCGCATACGAAGGTGCCGAAGTGGAAGTTGAACGGGCACTTTGCGGATGGCTTTGAACTTTATAAAGAGTTTGCCGCGCCGCTGTATGAACCGGAACACCCCAGCGAGCCACGCGATTTATTGGATGTGAAATCGGACAGAAGCCCCATCAAGCTGGACGAGGTAGAAAGTGTGCTGGAGATTGTGAAGCGCTTTAGCACGGCAGCTATGTCGTTGGGGGCGCTCTCGCCGGAGGCGCACGAGAATTTGGCGATTGCCATGACGCGGCTGGGCGCGATGAGCAACAGCGGCGAAGGCGGCGAGGAGCCGCGCCGCTTTTTGGAAGAGGGCAACAGCGGCATCAA
>JAYTNY010000157.1:0-7378 GCA_043748055.1 Roseobacter sp. | reverse complement strand
GGTGACGACGCGGAAGCCTTCTTCGGTCAGGTACTCGCGCACCAGCGTCCGCACATTGGCTTTGTCGTCCACCATCAGGATTGTCTTTGGCATCGTGGTTCCAAGATCGTGGGTAGCCGCAGGCTTTAGACTGCGTTTCATATATCCGTAACGAACGCTGAGAGCTAAGCTCATGCCGTTGCTTTTCATATATTAGACCTCTTGCAAAAGTCCATTCGCACGCGGCGTTCGTAGGGGCGTAGCATGCTACGCCCCTGCTTTTGCAAGAGGTCTATTGGGCGCAAGCTGAAGCATGCGGCTACCCGCTAAACAGGGCATTAGCGTACCGCACAGTTGTGAGTTTTTAGTTTAGATGGTGTGTGAGTTTAGTTTGGGGAACGCATACACAACCCGCACCAAATCTAAACAACTTCTTTTCATCTGATGGCTATCGTAGCCCGATATGGATCATGGGAATCTGAACACCAGTCTGAACATCGTCGAGGTTGAAGACGTACACAAGAGCTTTGTGATGGGCAAAGAAGCCGTGCCTGCGCTGCGCGGCGTCTCTGTAAACGTGAAGCGCGGCGAGTTCTTGTGCCTGATGGGGCCTAGCGGCAGTGGCAAGACCACGATGCTCAACATCATCGGCGGGCTAGATACGCCCAGCCGGGGGCATGTGATGGTGGATGGCGAGAACGTCGTCTCGCTAAATGAGGAAAAGCTGGCGGCACTGCGGCTGCGCAAGATGGGCTTTGTGTTCCAAAACTTCAATTTGCTGAGCAACTTTACGGCACTGGAAAACGTGCAAGTGCCGATGATTTTGATGGGCCAGCGCAACCCCAAACGCGCCAAAGAATTGTTGGGTCTAGTGGGTCTGGGCGACCGGATGACGCATTACCCCAGCGAACTCTCCGGCGGCCAGCAACAGCGCGTGGCTATTGCGCGTGCCCTCGCCAACGACCCGCCCTTAATCATTGGCGACGAGATGACCGGCGACCTGGACACGCAGACCTCGTACGAAATCATGAACCTGCTCACAAAGCTCAATACAGAGCGTGGTACAACCATCGTCTTCGTCACGCACGACCCGCGCATGAGCAAGTTTGCTTCGCGGGTGATTAATATGCGAGACGGGAAGTTGTCGGACGAAGTAACAGAGAGCCAGTTGGAAGGTTTGCAGGTTTGAAGGTTAATGACCAACCTTCAAACCTGCAAACCTTCCAACCTACAAACCTTCCAACCTACAAACCTCCCAACCTGCAAACCTCCCAACCTGCAAACCAACTATGGGCTTAAAGTATGTTCTTAACTCCATGAACCGGCGCAAGCTGCGCACGTTCATTATTGCTTTGGCGCTGACGATTGGCGTGGCGCTGGTGGGTGCGTTGCTGGCCTTAGTAGACACACAGCGCCAGTTCAGCGTGCAATCCGTGGGCACCACAACCGGCGGCTATGACCTGGCGGTGAGTAAGAGCAATTTGGCCGCCTCCACATTTTTTGATGTGGCCGAGCTGCAAAGCATTGCAGGCGAGTCTTACGACAAAGTGGCGCAGGCCTTGCCGCGCATTCAGGTGAGCGCCGAGGGGCGCAAGCCAACCGCATTAGATGGGCAAGCCGTTACGGTTGTGGCGCTTGATCCGAGCCAAGATCAATTGGTGTCTTTGGCGGATAGCAATGCGCAGAGCGGCATACCAGGCATTCGGTTACGCATCGGCGGCGGGGGAGGTGGGCCACGCGGGGGAGGCGGGCCACCTCCCGGTGGAGGCCCGCCCGGCGGTGGACCCGGCGGCAACGTCACTACGGGGCAAGCCCAATCAACCAATACCCAAGGCACACGGGCCAACCAAATTAGCGGCGGCATTTACCCGCCCATTTCGGGCACGGTGTTTTTGGGCAGCGCCACGGCGGGCGTGTTGGGCGTCAAGCTAGGCGATGAAATTCAATTGGCTTACGCAATGCCAGTGCAGCGCGAGGTGGGGCAAGCGGTCATCACCGGCACCAGCACGCCGCGCGTGGTCGCTAAGTTCGTGGTGTCGGGCATCGGCACGCTGAGCGGGCTGAGCAGCAGCGCCAACAACCCGGTCATCATGCGGTTGGACGATGCGCAGACTTGGCTGGGCCAGGTGAACCAAGCGAACCAATTGTTGCTGGTCTGGCAATCCAAAAGCAGCACCAGCAGCGATGCCAAAACCACCGTGAGCGATGCGCGCGGGGTGGGCCGCCAAGTGCAAACCGAACTGCAAGCGCAACTGGGCAGCGAATATGAAGTGAGCCTGCCGAAATACACCAGCTTAGAGAGCAGTTCGCAAACCTTTGCGTTCGCCCAAACATTTATTACGCTGTATGGCCTGCTGAGCATGGGCATTATTGGGCTGATGGTGAACGCGTTGATGAACACCACCGTGACCGAGCAAAAGCACGACTTGGCGATTCTGCGCGTGTTGGGGTCGCCCCGTTCGCGCATGTTTCAAATTGTCATCATCGAAGTGTTCTTGTTGGGCATTGTGGGCATTGTGCTTGGGCTGTTGCTGGGCCGCGCCATTAACGACTATGTGATGGTGCCGACGTTGTTAGCAAACCTGGCGTTGCCCAGCGGCGTGCGCGCCTCGTGGACGTTGCAGACGGTGTTAATTCCGACCGCGATTACGTTGGTGGTGTTGGCATTGGCGACCATAAGCCCGGCCCGCGCGGCTGCTGCTACAAAGGTGATGGTGGTGCTGAACCCAGCCGCCGCCGACCAACCCACGCTGGATGATTTGGCGAAGCTGCGCGAGAAGCGCGCCAACACAGGCTTGCTGATTGCGGGGCTGGTGTTGCTGGCGTTTAGCGCGGTCATCTTAATTGTGTTGCCCACTGTGTTTACCTCTGGCAATGCCAGCGGTATGGTGGTGGTGGTGTTTGGGTCGTTGCTGCTCATGGTGATTGGTATCTCGTTGTTGTTCTATTTCCTGACCACACCGCTGGAGCGTGTACTAGTCAAGATTTACCAAGCCATCAGCCCGAAGGCGGGTTACTTTGCCGGGCGCTATGTGTTGCGCGGCAAAGGCCGCAGCGCGTTAATCTCGTTGATGGTGGTGATGAGCGGCGTGTTGCCGTGCTTGTTGGCGACCCAACAAGCGCTGCAAGATGCCAACCTGGACACCGACACCAAGTTTTCCAACGGCGCACCGCTGAGCGTGCAGAGTAGCTCGGCAGGCGGCGGGGGCGGGCGAGACGGCGGCCCATTCCAGATCTTCCGGCGCACGGCCCGCACCGATGTGAACTTGTCGGACAAAGATATTGCGGCGGTGAAGGGGCAGCCGGGCATCGGCACTGTTGTTGGCATTGCAGATAACTTGCCGAGCATGAAGGTGAGCGACGACATTGCACTGCGCAGTTCCACCGTAAGCCTGGTGGGCGTGCAAGGTGATTTGAACGAAGTGCTCTACAAGAACTTGTTCCGCTGGACGGGCGGCAATGCAACGGCCCTGAGCGCGATTGCGACGGACTTGAACGCGGCAGTGATCTCCGAGGGGTTGAGCCAGGCGTTGGATTTGAAAGTAGGCGATGTGATTAAGGTGAGCGGGAATGGCAACGACCATGTGAAATCGCTCAACATTGTGGGCGTGGCGGCGCGCGTGCCGGGGTTTAGCAACTACTTCACCCGTAATCAGACCGATGCGAATAGAAGCGCCATCCTGATGAACCTGGAGACCTACCGCGATTTGAAGAACAACCCGGCCCAAGGCGTAGCCGACCCGAAGGCCAGCTTGCTGACGAAGTTGTTGGCGACGGCGCAAACCGGTGTGGACGAGACCACGCTGGTGAGCGACTTGCGCGATTACTTAGGCAACAAAAACGACATGACGGTGACGGCGACTTCGGAATCGGTGGCACAGGCGCGTTCGCAGTTGCAGCAAAGCCGCATCTTTACCGTGCTGCTCACCGTGCTTTCGATGGTGACGGCCATCTTCGGTGTGTTGGCGGTGATGTATACGGCGGTGATGAGCCGCCGGGTGGAGATTGGCATGCTGAAGGCGGTGGGGGCCAGCAAAGGCGCGCTGCGTGGCGTGTTTATTGGCGAGGCCATTATTACAACGCTGGCGGCGGGCATTGCGGGCATTGTGGCGGGCACGCTGCTGGGCTATGCCTTTGAGGGCAGCCAACGCTTGCAAAACGATCAGTTGATTTTGCTGGCCTTCGATTTTCGGACGGCGGGCTTGATTATGGCACTGGTGTGTTTGGCTGCGCTGTTCAGCTCTATTTTGGCGACACAGCCTGTGATTAAGCAGAAGGCCATCAAGATTTTGCGGGAGCGGTAGAGGCTGCCCTCATCCCCCGGCCCCTTCTCCCATCGGGAGAGGGGTTAGGGGTGAGGGCCTCGCTGCTCACCAAAAATACAATGAACATGAAAAGAAGCACATTCAACACATTGGCGGGGTTGCTGGTTGTAACGATGTTATCGGCCGCGTGCCAAGATCAGACGGCCACACCCGAAGCGACAACACAAGGTGCAGGTCGCGCCCGCCGAGCGACGGCTGCGGCTGCGGCAGGAGTTACACCCGAGGCGGCCACCGCAGCCCAAGCCACGCCTTTGCCCGCACGGGTTGTTGTAGCCAACACTACCGTGACTGTTGATGGTGTGTTGACGTTGGGCGGGCCGCTCATCTCGATGTCGTTTAGCGGCAGTGGCAAGGTCACGGCGGTTCACATCAGCCCAGGCCAAAGCGTGAAGAAGGGCGAGGTGCTGGCTGAGCTGGATGGCACGGTGTTGAACACGGCGCTGCAACAGACGCAGGAACAATTGGTGTTGAAGCAGGCACAGATTGAGGGCAATTTGGCCCCCAGCGCCAAGACGGATTTGGACACGGCGAAGGCCTCGTTGGCCTCGGCGTATGCAGCGTATGCCGAGCTGAAGAAGGGGCCAGCCGCCAACGATGTGGAGCAGGCGTTGCGCAGTTGGAATCAGGCCAAGAACTCGCTGTATTCATCGCAGCTAAACCGAGATTCGTTGTGCGTAAAAGACAGCACCGGCGGCAAGTGCCAGCAAGCGGAATATGGCGTGAAGAGCGCAGAGATCAACGAACGCGCGGCTTACCAAAAATATGTGGATGCACAAGCACCGACGACGCAGGACAAACTGACGCAGAGTTGGTCGGGTGTGTTGCAGGCGCAGGCCAGCCTGGCCAAATTGCAAAACAACGTGAGCGATGAGGACAAGCAGGTGTATGACTTGCAACTGGCCTCGGCACAAAAAACGGTGGCGCGGGCGCAACGCAACTTGGCTAAGACAAAACTAACTTCGCCATGCGATTGCAAAGTGCAAGAGGTGAGCTTGAGCGTAGGTGGCGCGGGCGGCAATGTGACGCTGTTGGATGTGAGCCAGTTGCAGTTTCACACCACCAACTTGAACGAGCGGGATGTGGTGAATTTGCAAGATGGGCAAGCGGTGACGATTCGGTTGAAGGCGTTCGACAAAGCGTTTACGGGCAAGGTGGGCAACGTGTTGCCGGTGTCATCGGGGCAGTTGAGCGGTGTGGCGCTGTATACGGCCATTGTGACGATGGACCTCGCCGATGCCGAGTTGTTGCCGGGAATGACCGGGCAGGCGGAGATTGCGTTGCAGTAGGAACCCCCGACCCCTAAAGGGGAGTCGCCTGGTTACGCTACAAGTTCCTCAGTTCGCTGCAAATGATGAACACATAACGTGAATCAACGACTCCCCTTTAGGGGTCGGGGGTTGTATGGGTTGAAGATGACTAACTTGAAACACAAAATTATTTTGATGGGGCTGGCGTTTGCGTTGGCGGCTTGCTCGTCCGAGGCTGCAACAACGACACCGGCCCGCACACAGCCTAATCAAGCTGCACAAGCCACAACCACGCCCCGTATACCGGCGTTGCCTGCGCGCGCGGTGGTGGTCGAGAAGATTGTGACGGTGGATGGTGTGCTGGCGCTGAAGATGCCAACGATTGCATTGGGCTTTGATGCCAGCGGCACCGTGACTGTCGTGAACGTGACGCTGGGCCAAACCGTGAAAAAGGGCGAAGTGTTGGCGAGTGTAGACGACACCGATTTGCAAGACGCGGTGGCCGATGCGCAGGCGCAATTGGATTCGACCCAGGCCAGCATTGCCCAACAAAGCAAGCCCGCCACTAAAGAAGACTTGGCTGCCGCGCAAGCTGCGCTCAACTCAGCGTATGCCAGCTACAACACGGCCAAAGCGGGCAGCACGGCCAGCGAGGTGGAAAGCGCACGCACCAGCGCCGAATCGGCAAAGGCGCAATACATGGCTGCCGGGGCGGCGCGGGATTTGGCATGCGGCGGCGCAGGCGGCACCGAGGCGCAGAGTTGCAAAACGCAGGAGGCCTCGTATGGCAACGCCTACGAGAGCATGGTGGCGGCAGAGGCGCGCTACAAGGCGTTGTTGGTCCCGGTTTCCAAAGAGATATTGACCCAGGCGTATAGCTCGGTGGCCTCGGCGAAGGCGCGTTTAGAAGCGTTGAAGACCGGCCTGACCGAGGCGCAGCAGAAGATTAACGAGGCTGAGTTGAGCCAGGCACAGATGGCGGTGGAGCGGGCCAAAGCAAACCTGATCAGCGCGAAATTAATTTCGCCATGCGATTGCGTGGTGCAAGCGCTAAACGTGGCGGTGGGCATGCAGGCGGGCAACAACGTGATGACGCTGGTGGATGTGAGCGGCTTGCAATTTAAGACCACAAACTTGACTGAGCGCGATGTGGCGAACATTAAAAGCGGGGCCGCCGTGATTGTGCGGTTGAAGGCGCATGCCGAGGCGTTGACGGGCAAGGTGACCACGGTGCTGGGTCAATCCAGCGGCAGCCAAAGCGGCACGGCGTTGTATACGGTGTTGGTGGATTTGGACGCAACGGCGAAACGCTTGTTGCCAGGGATGACTGGGCAGGCCGAGGTGGCGATTCCATAGACATGAGCATGAACCCCAACTTGAATAAGCCTGACGAAGAGGACGATGACAAACCCGTAGGCCGCGTGCTTTCGCGGCGCGAGGTGTTGGCGCTGTTTGGCGTGGCGGGTGCGGTTGGATTAGTGGCGCAATCGCCCATCCGGTCGATTCTGGCGCAGACGCCCTCGGAGGCGCAGGCCGATCACTTTAGTTATTTGCCGCTCGTTGCCAAAGCTGAGGAAGCTGCGACGGCTACAACGACACCCACGACAACTGCTACAACACAGCCCACGACAATGCCATCTCCAACCACCACCCAAACGCCTTTGCCCACCAGTGCTGCCACGTTTACGCCCACGCCCACGGGCACTATTACAGCGCCTGCTTGCGTGGTGCGGCCAGAGCGCACCGAAGGCCCGTACTTTGTGGATGAGTTGCTGAACCGCTCGGATATTCGATCGGACCCAACCACGAACTTGATAAAGGCAGGCA
>JAYTNY010000156.1:0-1514 GCA_043748055.1 Roseobacter sp. | reverse complement strand
CTCTGGGAATAGCCTTTAATACCCGACGACAAAGGATTGATCGTAACGCGCAACAACTTCTCTTCGGGGGCCATGTAGTAAGTAGAAAGGGCATGGCCCGCTTCGTGATAGGCCAGCACACGCCGCTGTTCTTCATCGAATTCCTCGATGGGCATTTCGATGCCGTCCTGTTGCTCCATAAAGGCGCGGTCAATGTCCTTTTGCGATACTTTTTTGCGCCCATCAAAGAACGCAATACGAACCGCATCTTTGGTAATCGCACCGGAAATATCGGCTGGGGTTGCCCCGCTGGTGTCCGAAACAATGGCCTCAACGTCTACGGACTCGTCGTATTCAATCTTGCTGAGATAGCCCTTGATGATGAGACGACGACTGGCGCGATCCGGTGCCTCCACCGCAATCTTGGTATCCAAACGGCCAGAGCGGGTCAATGCCGGATCAAGTACCTCTGGGCGGTTGGTGCTGCCCATCCACATCACATGCCAGTTGCGCCGGGGGTCATATTTGCGCCCAAAAAGTTTGTAGATCGAGCGGTTAATTTTCTCGCCGCGCGAAAGATTGTTCATGCCATCCATTTGGCTGAGCAGCGTGCTGAGACCCATCATGCCCATTCCGCCAAACATGCCGCCGCCGCTCATCCCCATCCCGCCAGCGCGCCCGCCGCCGCCCATGCCGCTACGGCTCATGCCGATGGCGTCAATCTCATCAATATAGGCCACGCACGCGCCGTATTGCCGAGCGAGTTTGCGCGCCTTACCCGCAAACTGCAACACTTTAATAACGTCGGTGCCCACGAACGTGCCCATAAATCCCGACCCCTCGGCTGAGATAAAGGCCATGCCGGATTCACCCGCAATGGCTTTCGCCAACATGGTTTTGCCCGTTCCCGGAGGGCCGAACAAAAGCAAGCCGCTGATGTATTTGCCGCCCATTTTCTCGAAATCTTTGCGGTCGCGCAGCAAGCTCATCCACTGCTTTACCAGCTTCACAAGTTGTGGCTGGCCCCAGTAGTCATCAAATGTCACAGTGGTGTCGTCGCCAGGGCGAATGACCTCGACTTTGGGTCGGCCCAAAAACCAAAGCAACACGCCATACATCAGAAGTATGGGGAAGATGTTGGCAAGAAGTGAGACGACATAAACCGCAATGCCGACGGTTGTTCCCAGCACCAGTTGCAATTCCACATCGCCGCCACTGGCAAAGATTGCTAGGATCGAAACCACGCTGAGAACCAGTGTGATCTTGATGAAACTCATCAACGCACGCCGCAGCCGGTTGGGCCAGCGGTTATACGGAATATCAATCTTCTTTTTCTTTGGCTTCCCTTGCGGCTGCGATGGGTTCGGCAACGGAAGCGGATTTGGAATGCTCGCCATGTGTATGCTCCTGCACGGACGGACTTGTGATCAACTTACTAAACAACCTAATTAACACAGCCGAATGAGAAAACAGTGAACGCATTCGCTGCATTAACCAAGCCTGAGACACACATTTGACTTTGCATTGATTAACCC
>JAYTNY010000155.1:0-2054 GCA_043748055.1 Roseobacter sp. | reverse complement strand
GCAGATGATGAATGTGATGATGCCGATGATGATCACGTTCTTCTCGCTGCAAACGCCGATTGGCCTGGGCATTTACTGGATTGTGTCGAACGTGTTGGGTGTGGGCCAGTACTTCTTGCTGAAGCCGCGCATGGATGCGTTGAAGGCGCAATATGGCACTGGCGCACCTGGCAGTGGTACGAATGCAACAAAGGCTATTGCGAACGACAAACCCTTGTTTGCGCCACCCAAGAGCAAGGTGAAAGCTAAACCTGCAACGGGCAACAAGCCTGCCGCCAATGGCAAAGCCACCAACAAAGCTGGCGCAAAAAGCTAATTTGCTAAACAAAAGAGAGACAAACATGGCAGCAATTGAAATAAGCGCTCCCGACATCGAGACAGCCATTGCACAAGGGCTGGCTAAGTTGAGCTTGATCCGCGCCGAGGTGAAGATTGAGGTGTTGGAAGATGGCAGCCGTGGCGTGTTGGGTATTGGGGCCAAACCTGCGCGCGTGCGTCTTACGCCTTTTGCGGAGTTTGAAGCCGCAGCACCCGTTGCCGTCTCTCAGGATGATGACGAGGAAGAAATGGACTTGGCTGAGGAAGCCATCAACCCAGAGGATGAGCTGAACGCGGACGAAGGGGCAGACGAGGTGGATGAGGCGGATGACGAGCTTGCTGGCGAAGCCGAGATGGAGATTGAGGGTGCCCCACTGGCGGCCAGTTTGACTCAAACCACGTTAGACCACATGGGCATGGTGACGGCGACATGCATTAGCCGCAGCGTGTTGCCACAAGATGACAACGACCAGCCCGTGATTTGGGTGGATATTGATTTTGAGCCAAACGAAGAGGGCGACCAGGATGCTGATGCGTTGCTGGCGTATCAGCAGGAAGCCTTGAACGCATTGCAGATGATGGTGCAGACGATGTGGAGCCATCAGACTAAGAGCAGCGTGCGTATTACATTGGATGTGAACGGCTTTAAGGAGCGCAAGCAGAGCCAAGTGAAGCAAATGGCGCTGCGCATGGCCGAGCGTGTGATTGCATCGGGCCGAGCGATGACGTTGGAGGCGATGCCTGCCAGCGAACGCCGCCTGGTACACATGGCGCTGCGCGATCATCCGGATGTGTTCACCGAGAGCGCCGGCGAGGGCCAGGGTCGCAAAGTGACGATTAAGCCGAAGAAGTAGCATGAAGCGATTAGCTTTCAGCGATCAGCCATCAGCTTTTGATGCACAACTGACCGCTGACCGCTGACCGCTGACCGCTGACCGCTGAAAGCTACATGATTGATTATCTTGCCATCGGCCACGTAACCGAGGATGTGTGGCGCGATGGCAGCCGCACAGCGGGCGGCGGGGTGATGTATTCATCTCGCACGGCGCGGCGGCTGACAAACAACGTCGCCATTTTTACTACGGCGGCGTTGAGTTTTGACACGACCGGGACTTTCCCAGACATGCGCGTGCAGCGGTTGATCTCGGCGAAGACGACGGAGTTTGAGAACATTTACACCGCGCAAGGCCGCGTGCAAGTGACGCGCCCCAGCCCCACCGTATTAGAACCCCAAGACTGTTTCTTTTTGCGCGAGGCCGAGATTGTTCATTTGGCCCCAGTGTGCAACGAGGTGAGCAGCGCCTTTGTGGATGTAGTTCGGCGGGATGCGTTTGTGGGGCTTACCCCGCAAGGCTGGTTGCGCCGTTGGGATGCGAGCGGGCATGTAACACAAGATGCAGCGTATTGGACAGATGCGGGCAAATTACTGGCGCGGGCCAATTGCGTTGTGACGAGCATTGAAGATATTAACGGGGATTGGCAAACGGCTTACAAGTGGGCGGCCCAAACGCGGCTGTTGGTGGTGACGCAGGGCGCGGAGGGCTGCACGGCCTTCATCAACGGCGAGGGCGTGCGCGTGACGGCACCGCAAGTGACTGAAGTGGAGCCAACTGGCGCGGGTGATATTTTTGCGGCTACTTTATTTATATCGTTGAAGCGCGGGAACGATGCGGTGAGTGCGTGTGCGTTTGCGTGCTGCATTGCGGCGCAGAGCGTGACGCGGCCTAAGTTAGAAG
>JAYTNY010000154.1:0-13786 GCA_043748055.1 Roseobacter sp. | reverse complement strand
GCCTCGCCGATGTTGCGCACGCGCAGCACATGGGTAATGGTGCTGCCTGCTGGGCCAATGGTCGCTGCGTCGCCACCGCCGTAAGTAAAGCTGCCATCTTGCGAGACCAGCTCCACACCCACTGTGGCGCGCGGCGCATCGAACGCGGTCAGCGTGCGGCTGATGACATCCATGCGGTCTGTGGGCGAGTTGATGCCTTCCAGGCCAAAGCCATAAAACGCGGATTTATGTTTGAAGCACAACGAGGCAAATACGCCCGCGCCCTCCACGTTTTCGTTGGGTTGGTAGCTGCCAATCAGCCCCCCCTTGTCTTGGTTCGCCACCCCCAGCACATCGCCAGAGATAAACAAATACGGGCCGTCGCCGCCGGTAACCGTCAGCACTTTACCCGCCAGCAGCGAATTGGGCTTGCCGTACACCTGGTCAGACTGGGCGTTATCCGACCGAAAGGTGATGTTGAGCTTGTCGGTGTAAGACGCATAAGCAATGCCACCTGCGTCGTAGTAGGCTATATCTTGCCCGCTTAGCAGCAGGTTGCGCCCAGCCGCCAAATACCGCGAGATGGTGTCGCTGGCCCCCAACAGGCCGGGCGCATCGTAGGGCGCGCTCCAAATCACGGTGTCGTATTTCAGCAGTTGGGTAATGTTGGGTGTGTCGCGCAGCACGTCTTTGATGCGATACGCATCGTAGGCCAGCCGCAGCGAATCCAATGCTTCTTTGTAGTAACTGGCCTGGCTACCGTAATACCACGCGCCGCTATCGACCAATGCAATGCGCTGGGTCGGCTGCATCTCAAAATCCAGATCGGTAATGCCGTTGGCGACAATGCTTACGGTTTGGGTTTGCACGCGGTAGCCCACTGCGCGCGCTTCTAGCACGTAGCTGCCCGCAGGCAAATCCAACGAGTAGCGACAGGGTGGGCAACTGTTGACCGACAGCGAGGACTTGGGCGTGTTCAGCGCCGTCACCGTAGCAGTGACGACGTTGCCGCTTATTGCATCGCGCACCCGCCCGCGCACCACGCCCGCCGCCAGCTCAATCAACCCAAACGCCAACGACATGGTGGTGTGGGTGACGATGAGGCGCGGCCCCAACGTGGCTCTGCCAAACCCAAACGCGCTGGCCGTGGCGGTGTAAATGCCAAATGGCACAGGGATGGCGTAGCTGCCGTTGGCATCGGTAACCCCTGCGGCGCGCACGGCGCTGTTGGTGTTGTTAAAGGCGATGACGCGGGCGTTGGGGATGGGTGCGCCACCGGCCTTCTCGCGCACGCTGCCGGTGAGCACGCCGGTTTCGATGACCGACAACACGGCAGCGTAGGCATCGATGCGGCCATAGCCGGTTTCATTGTTGGGGAGGGTGGTAGAGAGCGGCACGGCGGTGCGCGTCAGCACGTTCAAAATACTATCGATGCTGAGGGCGGGGTTGGCGTTGAGCAGCAACGCCGCTGCGCCTGCCACGTGCGGCGCGGCCATGCTGGTGCCGCTGTATTGCTTATACACGCCGCCCGGCACCGCCGAAATCACCCGAACCCCTGGCGCGGACAAAATGGGTTTGAGGGCGTTGTTCACCGGCGATGGACCGCGTGAGGAGAACGAGGCCAGTTCGTCGTCGCTGTCGGTTGCGCCAACGGCAATAGCTTCGGGCAGTGAAGCCGGCGATCCGACTGTGCCAGGCTTGGGGCCGTTGTTGCCCGCCGAGAACACCACAAAGATGCCCGCCGCCCGCATCACTTGCAAAATGACTTTGTAGCTGGCGTTGGCCTGGTCGAGTCCGTCGTTATTGCCCCAACTGTTGCTGAGGATGTCGGGGGCGTAGCTGGGTTCGCCATTGGGGGCCACCAGCCATTGGAAGCAGGCGTACAGCCAGCTATCCAGACCATAGCCATCGCGCACCAGGCCTTTGCAGGCCATCCATTTTGCGCCGGGGGCCACGCCAATGCCGTTGAGGCCGACTATGCTGCCCAGGGTGTGCGTGCCGTGGCTGTTTTCGTCGGAGGGGTAGGCTGCCCCTTCATCGGTCATATCGGCCCAGTTGTGTATGTGGTCGGGTGCAATGCCGTTGCCATAGCCCCGGTACTGCGTGTACAAGGCCGGGTGCTGCCAGTCCACGCCCGAATCGATGTTGGCGACCACGATGCCCTGACCGGCAATGCCCAAGTTGCTCTTCACCAAGTCTGCCCTAATTTTGCTGATGCCCCAAGCCACCGTGCCCAGTTCCGGCGGCGGTACGGGGATGGCGTTGAGGCCTTGCAGGGCGCTGGAGAGTGGAGAACGGGAGGACTGGAGAGTGGAGATTAGAGATTGGGAGATGGGTTCGGAAGTCGTCAATCTCCAATCTCTAGTCTCTAATCTCTTCCGCCATGTGTCCACCTCAATGGCTTCTACGTCGTCGCGTTGGGCCAGGGTGTTGATGAGGTCTGGGGTGGCACGCAAGGCGATGGCGTTGAAGATCCAGAAGGGGCGAATGGCATCGGCTTGGGCTTGGGCAGCGGGGGATTGCAGGAATTGGGTGAGGCTGGCTTGCGAGGAACTGGCCTCGGCCTGCAAGGTATTGATGAGGTTGGCGCGTTGGCTGGCGGCGCTGGCGCGGTCTAACTCCAGGTAAGGCCGCAAAAGCTCGGTTTGCACATCGGCGCTCTTCTCGGTTTTGCGGATGGCGCTTCGGAGGCGGACGATGACGCGCAAATGGTCATCAGTTTTGGCGGTGCTAAGGACCTGCTGAAGTTCGGGCGAAAGCGCGGGTTGCTGAGGTTGTGGCGCGGGGGCTGGCGCGGCCAAAGACGGCAGTGCAGCGAACATAGTTGCGGGTTGCAAGGCGTGCGCAAACCCAGTCAACCCCAAAGACAACACCAAGAAAACCCGTAAGCAAGCACATCGCAAATACCGCATGCGCGCATTGTCTCATCTTGCAGAGTTGCAATTCTTTGTTGTGCAGCGCAACTCAACTGTAGCGGAACTCATCCTCCCGAAGGTTGAACTTGCAAGAATCAGGCTCTTTTGCACAACCTTCGGGATGATTCGCTGTAACTGTTCAATCCTGTAATCCTGTCTATCTCCGATAACGCCCATCGCTACGGTTTGCGGGCCAGCGGCAAATACACCCAGTGCGTGGCAACGAACGGCGTTGGGCTAAGCGTAGGCGTGGGCGATACGGAGGGTGTAGCTGTGGGTGTTGGCGTAGCCGTAGAACCGGGCACGCCCACCTGCTTGGCCTCACCCGAATCCTTGTTGACGATGAGCGAGGACTCATCCACCGCCTCAAAGTCGCTGCCTTTCAGTTGGGCAAAGGCGGTCACTAACTCGTCATCGTTCCAGCGCGAATCGGGCGCACCGGAGATATACCAGTTGCTGCCGTTATCGGCCAAAAACATGCCATATTCTTGCAAGGCGCGAAAGATGACTTTGGCCTCGGCTGAAATGGTCATAGCCTCTACATTCACCGAGGCCTTGAGCCGAAAGCGCTGGCCCAGCGGCGGGCGGTTGGCCTGGGTGTTGCTGCTGGCATAGTGCCGCCCCGGCCACACATAGGCGCGGCGGGTAATGTCTGCCGTAAAGCGCATGGCGTGGTTTATTTGGCCGGTTTGCACTTCGTCGTAACGCGCCAGCAGCGGCAACATGGGCAGGCCTGCGGCGTCGGCACTGGTCCAGGTATCGGGGCGCAGGGCGTTGCTGTCCAAATCCCACACCGCGCCAGAGAACGCCGTCCACGATCCATTGGCTTGCTTTACGCTCACGCCCGTTTCATACAGCTTGCAGTCACCTTCTCGCACTACCAACACATGCCGGTCGCTGCCAAATTCAACCGGGGCGTTGGGTGGGATGGGATAGGGGCCGGGGTCGCTCTCGGCGGGTTCATCGAACACAACGGGCACCAGCGGCTGCGTGGTGGGCACTGCAACGTAAGGGATGCCAATGGGGCCGCCGTTGTAGACCGTGCCAAAGTCTGGGTGCAGTTTGGTGTTGGTGCCGATGGAGGCAACGTAATCCGCTGAGCGCGCATCCGTTGGCAGCGCAACGATCTTGGTGTTGAACACGCTGTTGGCCGGGAACATGGGGCAGCCGCCGATGTTGGCGTTGTTGGCATTTGGTTCTTTGGGGGTGAGGCGTGAGGCGTGAAGTGACTGGGCTGCGAACCCCATCAGCAGCAAGCCCGCCAACGGCGCGAAAAAGATTCCAGTTAATTTGCGCATGCCTCCATCTTACCTATGTGTAATTTATTGCAGATAAAGTTAATTCCATCTCATGCTACATTTGCGCCGCCTATTATGAGGAAGAACACCCAGCTCAATCGCCGCTCATTCTTAAAGCGCACCGCCGCTGCCGGAGCCAGCACCCTGGCCACCCAGGCCGCACACAGTTTCGATCTCGCCGCCGCCACGTCATCTAACCCCACCATCATCCGCCATGCCTTGCCACAAGTGAACGATGTCACCAACCCCATCGTCGCCGAAAACGCGCTACCCGGTTCGCCAGATTGGCCCATCACCAAACGGCAAAACGACATCGAAGGCTTCGCCTCCGAGACCAGTGTGGCCGCCGGAGACGAACTCGTGTTTTCCATCAACACCCGCGCGCCAATGTTCGATCTGCTCATCTACCGCGCCGGCTATTACGGTGGCGTGGGCGCACGCTTAATCGAAGAGGTGCGCGGCTTAAAAGGCACGCAGCAGCCCGCACCCAAACCAGACTCGCTCACTGGCTTGCATTCGTGTAGCCACTGGTCGCCCTCGCATCAGCTTACTGTGCCCAATGACTGGGTCAGCGGCGTGTATCTGGCGAAGCTGATCCGACCTGATACGGGTGGCGAGGCGTGCATTTACTTTGTGGTGCGTCGTGCAACGCACGCTACAGCCCACAAGAGCGACATCTTGTTTCAACAAAGCATCAGCACCTACCAGGCCTACAACCCGCACGGTGGCAAGTCGCTCTATCACTTCAACAGTGGCGTGTGCCAAACCGTTTCCGGTGGCCCGCGCGCAGTCAAGGTCTCGTTTGATCGGCCCTATGCCCACGAGCTTTACGGGCCAAATCAGTACTTCCTCAGCGACTACCCATTTGTGTATTGGCTGGAGGCGCAAGGCTACGACGTAAGCTATTGCACCAGCCTGGACACGCATGCCAGCGGCAAGCAAGGGACGAGTGGTACGAGTGGGGCGAGTGGAGCAGCAAATTTTTTGCTGGGCCACAAAGTTTTTCTCTCGGTGGGGCACGATGAATACTGGTCGCAAGAAATGCGCGATGCGATTGTGGCTGCCCGCGATGCAGGCGTGCATCTCGGCTTCTTCTCGTCCAATACCGGTTACTGGCGCGTGCGTTTCGAACCGGACCCAGCTACAGGCAAACCCGACCGCGTGATGTGTTGCTACAAGACCACCGAAAGCGGCGTGCCCGACCCGATCATCCACACCGGCACTTGGCGCGACCCGGCCACCGTAAACCAACCGGAGAATGGCTTGCTGGGCGTGCAATACATTGGCGATAACGACCTGCACTTCTTCCCTATCCGTGTCTCGGCAGAGCAAGCCCAAGACCGCATCTATCGGAACACCCACTTGCCGCAATTGCAACCCGGCCAAACCGCCAACATTGGGCGCAGGCTGGTGGGTTGGGAGTGGGATGCCGTGGTGGACAACGGCCACACACCCATAGGTTTGCAAGTATTAGCTGGGTCGCCCGTGTTCGGCAATGTGCTAGATGATTTTGGCCGCACCTACAGCATCGGCAAAGCTACACACCAAGCAACGCGCTATGTGGCCGCGAGCGGTGCGCAAGTGTTCGCAGCAGGGACGAATCACTGGGCCTGGGGGTTGGGGGTGTTTGATGTAGATGCACAACTGCAACAGATCACATGCAACCTGCTGGCCGATATGGGCGCGTTGCCCACCACGCCCGATGAATCGCTGACAGTAGATGCGCCTGCTGTTAGCACAACTCAACAACGCCACCGCTACCAAGATGGCACGCAAGCAGAATTTGATTTCCTGCGCGTAACACCGCACAGCAAGTATGGCGAAACGCTCACCCACTATTCCGAAGTGTTGCCCGATAGTACCGAGCCAATCATTCGCAACGTGCGCATTACAACCGAAGGCCGCACTGTAACCGTGCGCTGGGAAAGCGATGTGCCCACCTCTGGCCAAGTGTGGATGCGGATTACGCCCAAGCAAGCCGACTACCGCTTATCCGCAGAACAAGGTTGGAGTTTACCGTTGGCGGGTATGGGCGTCAGCGAACCCTACAGCACACAACACGAGGTGCTTGTGCCGTGGTTGGACATGGGCCGAACCTATTACGCCACACTGGCCTCAGCAGACCCCAAACAACGCGTCGCCATTTTGTCAGAACAGCGCATCGAAACAGCCAAAGGCAGCATCTTCAATTCAGCACTCATCACCTTGCGGACCCGGTATCGCTCACTACCCTGTTGGTTGCGAGATAACGGATTGGTCTCTGCCATTGTCTCGGGCGCAGCGTTGGCCGCCGTTGCAGGGGCTATCACCTGGCGCACCAGGCGCCTAGCGCGCAACGTCCGCAAAAGACCGCAATAAAAAAGAAGAGGCGGCATGTCCGCACAACTATCACCATCACTCATCCCAGATCAACACAACCCACGCAATTTACACAAATCAAACAACATGCTAAGCAAGAAAACAAAATGGCTAATACTCTGGATTCTGGCAAACATCATCGGCTTTAGCCTGGGCGAACTCATCGGCGGACGCAATGGTTTGTTTGGTTGGGTGGCGGCTCGGCTCGGCATTCACAGCGGTTGGTGGTGGGTGGCCGGCTGCGTGCCTTATGGCTTCATGTTTGGCCTGTGCCAACGTTTACTCATGCAGCCTAAATTAAACAGACAGATCCCCTCCCACCAGCTCTGGGCCTGGCCCATCGCCTGCGCAGTGGGCTATGCCGCTGGCATCGGCATAGGCGAAAAATTCACCTTTGGCATCGCGCCCGATCCTGCACTTTTCGGCCCTGTGTACGGCATCTACGTCGGTCTATTTTTGGGCAGCACTCAGGCCATCACCCTGCGCAGCCAGTGCGCAAAAGTGTGGCGCTGGGTGCCCGCCTGCAT
Organism: Roseobacter sp.; assembly: GCA_043748055.1. Taxonomy (GTDB): domain Bacteria; phylum Chloroflexota; class Anaerolineae; order J036; family Brachytrichaceae; genus JANMVQ01. The sequence goes on along the minus strand of JAYTNY010000154.1, from coordinate 6,709 downwards.
CCTGGTGTGGGCCATCGGCGAATGGGCTGCGTTTGCGCTGGGCTTCCAGTTCCGCAACACGCCCATCGTCGGTGCGGTCATCGGCGCGGTCAGCGGCTTGCTGTTGTTGCGGCTTTGTCCGCGCCTTGCGCTGCCAGCTTAATCGCTCTCCCCGTTACAATTCAGCCTCGAAAAAGTTCGAAGGAGGAGGAAGCGGCACGTGGCAAAACCCATTGCAGTTCAGTCTTCAACCCGCCGCCTACGCGGCATCACCCAAATCGGTTGGTTCCGCATCACCATCACCCTCATCGCACTCACGCTGATTACGCTAGCCCTCACCGCCAACTTAACCCGCTTCCCCGCCATCTGGTTCGACGAAGGCTCACATCTACACGTCCCCAAAACGCTGGTGCGCTTCGGCATCTATGCCGATTACAGTAGCGAAGGCTTTCGCTTCTACGGCCCCACCGTCGGTGTTGGCCCCACAGTCATGTTGCCGTTGGCCGCTGCCTTTGCCGTCTTTGGGGCTGGGTTGTTGCAGGCGCGTTTGGTGATGGTGCTCTTCCTGGCGCTCAGCCTGCTCGTGTTCTACATGCTCGCGCGCCAACTCGGCAGCCGCCGCTACGCCTGGGTCGCCATTGCGCTACTCCTCACCTCAGAAAGCGTCTCCATCATCGAATATGGCCGCCAAGTCTTGGGCGAGGTGCCCGCCCTGTGCTTTTTGCTGCTGGGCTTGTGGATGTGGCACCCGTTGTTTAGTGCCTCACTTCGGCCAACCATCTCCAACCCCAACCGGCTCCAGCGCATCGCCCCGCATTCGTTGTGGGTCGCCAGTTTGTGCTTCGGCCTCGCCGCCATCACCAAACAACAATTCTTTCTGGTATTGCTGCCCACGTTGGTCATCGTCTGGCTCACCAACCTCATCTTTTTTAGAACGCTGCCCAACCGCCTGTTCATCCTCCCCGCCGCCATCACCCTGTTGTGCTATCTGCTCTGGCAAATCTGGACCGTGCTCTATCTCGGCCCCTCCAACGCCCAGGAAAACTTAAACCTGCTGCGCGAGGCCACTGCCGGTGCAGCTTTGGTCTTCTCACCCAACGCCATGTTGCGCGCCATCAAAGACCTGTTGAGTGAACGCACCTACGCACACTTGTTATTCCCGGCTCTGCTCTACGCCGGGCTAGTCTTCTTCACCAACGTTCGCCGCAACGCCTCATCAGAAGCGCCAACAACCACGCCCGCAGACACCGCCTCATCGCAAACCAAAGTCGTCCAACACATTCAGTTTTGGCTCGTGCTCATCACCTTCATCGCCATCAACCTGCTGTGGTACGTGTTTGCGTCTATCGGTTGGGTGCGCTATGCCTTCCCCGCGCTTGTTCTCGCAGCGTTGTTCGTAGCCCGCTTTCTGCACGATCTCACCGATGGCTTCGTGCTGCCCTGGCCTGTACTGCGCGAGGGCCAAACCATTCGCCTCACGCCCACCGAGCTTCCCCCCAACTGGCAAAAGCCCTTGTTTCATTGGATGGTGTTGCTGTGGATGATCACCATGATCGTGGTCAACGGCATCGCCCTGGGTCGCCAAATCGCCAGCCCTCCCCCGCCGGATGCCGTCGACATCGCCGCCTACTTAAATGCCAACATCCCCCTCACCGCTCCCATCGAAACCTGGGAACCAGAGATGGGCTTCCTCACCAATCACACCTATCACTACCCGCCCAACTCACTGCTGCCCAAAGCCGTCGCCTATAAATGGATCAGTGGCCCCGCCCCTGCCACCACCTACGCCTTTATGCAACCCAACCCGCCCGAGTACGTGCTCGTTGGCGTTTTCTCGCGTTGGGTCGAGGTGTATCCCATTGAGATTTTGGAGCAGCACTACAAACTCGTCACCACTATCGGCGCATACCACCTCTACCAAAAAGTGAATTAGAGTTATCGGCATGAACACCCTCACGCAACTTCTCGCCGATCTCGTTGCGCTTGATTCCATCAACCCCGACCTTGTCCCCGGCGGTGCAGGCGAAAACGCCATCGCCCCCTTCATGGCCAATTGGTTGCGCAGCGCCCATCTCGCGGTGCATCTAGATGAGGTGCAACCCAACCGCCCCAATGTCATCGCCATCGCCAAAGGTTCCGGGGGTGGCAAAACCCTCCTGCTCAATGGCCACACCGACACCGTCGGCATCGCAGGCATGGCCCACCCGCACACGCCGCGCATCGAAGCCAACCACCTGTATGGCCGAGGCGCCTACGATATGAAGTGTGGCGTTGCCGCCTGCATGGTCGCCATCGCAGAGGCCAAAAAACTAAACCTGCGTGGCGATGTCATTTTCACTGGGGTGATGGACGAAGAATACGCAGGCATTGGCACAATGGACATAGCCAAGAAATACACAGCCGATGCCGCCATCGTCGCCGAGCCAACCGAGATGCAGCTCGTCATCGCCCACAAAGGCTTCGTCTGGTTCGAGGTTGAAACGCACGGCGTCGCCGCGCATGGCTCACGCCCCGATCTCGGCATAGACGCCATCACCAAAATGGGTGCAGTTCTCGTTGAGTTAGACGCGCTAAATACAAACCTGCTCAACCATCCAACCCACAAACTCCTTAAGTCCGGCTCACTTCACGCCTCGCTCATCAGCGGCGGCCAAGAGCTATCCAGCTACCCGGATAAGTGCGTGCTCCAAATCGAGCGGCGAACCCTCCCCACCGAGACCCCCGAAATCGCCGAGGCTCAACTCAACGACATCCTGCAAAAACTTGCCGCTCAAGACCCGCAATTCAAATTCACCCTACGGCGTGGCGTACACCGTGCCCCAATGGAGACCGCCGAGACCAGCCCCATCGCCAGCCTCATCCAACAATATGCCCAGGCCACAACCCAGCAACCCACACAAATCATCGGCGCACCCTACTGGACAGATGCCGCCACGCTCTCACAAGCGGGCATCCCCGCCGTGCTGTTTGGCCCGTCCGGCGCAGGCGCGCACGCGGCAGAAGAATGGGTAAATCTAGACAGTGTCCATCAGTGCGCCGAGATTTATCTCAACGTCATCCAGGAGTTTTGCCAATGATCCGCGGCCTCTTCGAAACCCATCTCACCGTGCGAGACGTGCCAACTTCCGTCGCCTTCTATCAAAATATCGTTGGCCTGGAGCTGGCCTACGAATTTCCCCCACGCAACGTCGCCTTCATGTGGATCGGTGGGCGCGGCCACGCCATGCTGGGGCTGTGGGGCATCGGCTCGTCACCGCTCACCCAAACGCTGCACCTTGCGTTTGATGTGGCCCTCGCCGATCTTTTGCTCGCGCCTCAAAAATTGCGCACTGCCGGTGTCACGCCCCTCGGCTTCAACGGCGAGGAAGTCTCCGAACCCGTCGTCATCGGCTGGATGCCCGCCGCCTCCCTCTATTTCAAAGACCCCGACGGCCATATGCTCGAATACCTCGCCATGCTGCCCGACGTACCCAAGCCAGAGGCAGGCATAATCTCGTATAGCGATTGGGGAGCCACTCAGCAACGGACACACATGTCCAATGATTGATATATGAATCACGAACAGATCACACTTGCCAACACGCAAATCCATCACGTCCATGCCTCTGGTATGAATGGCTTGTCCTATCAACTATACGTGGGCTTACCATCAGACTATGCCGATTCCCCAGAGAAACGCTACCCTGTGTTGTATGTGCTCGACGGTGAATGGGACTTTAAGTTGTGCCTATCGTTGGTTGGAGCATTGTCATGGGAATACGTCATACCCCAAGCAATCATCGTCGGTCATGTCTATGGCAAAAATGAATCTGCAGCGGATATTGAACGTTGGCGGATGATGAACTATCTGCCCAAAATTGATGATTCGAATCCGATTGGTGCGCAACGCTTGGCCGAATTCTTTCGCCATGATGTAATCCCGCTGATCGAATCAAGCTATCGTTGTGATGGGGACCGCGTGTTGCTTGGCTGCTCGGCTGGCGGCTGCTTTGCCATGCACACGTTTTGCCACGCACCTGGGTTATTCACCCGCATCGTGGCCGCTAGCCCAGGCCTTTACAGAGAAGAGGCGCAAGTCAATGCACTGGACTGGGAGGCTGCGCTATGGCAGCGTGTTCAGAGCCAGCCCAATCTTCCCTTAACCCAACGGTTGTTTATGAGCGCGGGCGAACTTGAACCGCAGCGTGACTATTCCGGCTTAAAAATTGACACGCTCATTATCAAAGGTGAACAGCACGCCACGGCCAAAGCAGAAGGCTATAACCGTGGGTTGCGCTCAGTATTTGCCGAGCCACAGGTTACTTTGTCACAAAAAGATTGCGAGCAGATCATTGGGCAATATGATCTTGCCCTCGGTGATGACCACACGCCCATCGCATTCAAGTTAGCGGACGGTGACATCGCAATGACAATTGATGACGAACCATCGCTCGAAGCCATTCAGTTTCGCGCACTCAGTCCAACATGCTTAATCGGCTTCCGCAGCCCATTTCCAATCCGCGTCCATTTTGAAAATATAGAAGACGGTCGCTATCAGCGCCTCAGCGTAGACTGGCCCGACGGGAAGACATACTATGCTGCACGCTCAAGGCAAAACGATAAAAACGCCTCCGGTTTCTCTTGATGTGGCAAATGCCCCGCCCCCGGAATCACCACCCACTTCGCCCCCGGCTGCACCTTCGCCCGCTCCTCGCCATTCCGAATCGGCACAATGTCGTCTTGCTCACCCCAAATCACCATCGTCGGCACCTGCAACGCTGGAATCTGCTTCACCAACTTCGGCGCTTTCATCACAAAGTACGGCACAAAGCTCATCTGCACCGCCAGTGATGCCAGCCGTTGCCGCTCATCCCACACCCGCTCGTTCACCCGCTGAAACAAAAAGTCGCGGTCGGCCTACGGCATCCCCGCCAAATCCGCATAAAACGGGTAAAGCGTGTCATAGGCACCTTGTGGATTCTTGCGCAGTTGCTCAAAATATCGCCTATCAACAAACGGGGTCAACAGCCTTTTGATAGGGCTTGAGCGTGCCCCAGTGGGCTGCGCCACAATCCGAATCGTGCCATCCACCAACACCAGCTGCGAGACCCGCTCTGGGTGCGCCAACGTAAACGCCTCAGCCACCATCCCGCCCAACGAATTACCAACCAGTGCTGCCTTGTCCAGCTTCAGCACATTCAGCAACTCCAACACTACATCCACATACAGCGGCACGCCATACTTCAGCTTACTTTTGGTGCTGCGCCCAAAACCCGGCAAATCCAAAGCAATCACATGGTGCGTTTGCGTTAACGGCTCGAGCACATGCCGCCAGCTATCTGCCTCATCCTGCAACCCGTGAATCAGCACCATCGCAAGTGCACTTGTCTCACCCGCTTCATAAACATGCAACGAAACACCCAACGCAGCCAAATCAATTTTGTGCGCAAAGGACACAAGGTTGGGCGCAGGTTTCATTGGGCCAGCATAAACATTAGCCATAATCAAATAGCACCAAGGGTGAAAAACAAAAAAGCGAACACACGTGTTCGCCATAATTTTAGCTACAGGAAAACAAAAAAGAATCCTCTGGCAATGACCTACTCTTGCATGCAGTCGCCCACATACTACCATCGGCGCTGACGAGCTTAACTGCCGGGTTCGGAATGGGACCGGGTGTGACCTCGTCGCTCAAATCACCAAAAGATTCTTTTGAAGAATGCTACTGCATTCTCTGCGACACTCTAAAAACTGAATAGAACACATTCATAAATTTCAAGCGAAATAAAAACAGTTTCATGGGCAGAGGAAATTCTCTTTCTCTGCATCATGTGATGTAAGCCAAACGACCATTAGTATGAGTCAGCTGAACGCATTGCTGCGCTTACACCTCTCACCTATTAAACCAGTAGTCTTCTGGTGGTCTTCGGGGGGATCTCATCTTGAGGCGGGTTTCCCACTTAGATGCTTTCAGCGGTTATCCCTGCCGGACCTGGCTACCCAGCGATGCTTTTGGCAAAACAACTGGCACACCAGCGGTCCGTTCATCCCGGTCCTCTCGTACTAAGGACAACTCCTCTCAAATCCCCTACGCCCACGCCGGATAGAGACCAACCTGTCTCACGACGGTTTGAACCCAGCTCACGTAACGCTTTAACGGCCGAACAGGCCGACCCTTGGGACCTTGTACAGCCCCAGGATGCGCCGAGCCGACATCGAGGTGCCGAGCGAGGCCGTCGCTATGGACGCTTGGGCCTCACCAGCCTGTTATCCCCAGGGTAGCTTTTATCCGTAAGCTACGACCTTTCCACTTAGTGTCGCAGGATAACTAAGTCCGAGTTTCCTCCCTGCTCGACATGTCCGTCTTGCAGTCAAGCTCCCTTGTGCCTTTACACTCAACGGCTGGTTTCCATTCAGCCTGAGGGAACCTTTGAGCGCCTCCGTTACTCTTTAGGAGGCGACCGCCCCAGTCAAACTGCCCGCCTGGTACTGTCTCGCTCCCGGATTACGGGAAGCGGTTAGGGCCAAAACTCCATCGGAGTGGTATTTCACATTGCGGCTCCACCGATGCTAGCGCACCAGTTTCAAAGCCTCCCACTTATGCTACACAGACGAAGTTCTAACGCAATGCCAGGGTACAGTAAAGCTCCATGGGGTCTTTTTGTCCGGGCGCGGGTAAATGGCATCTTCACCACTAATTCAATTTCGCCGAGTCCCTCGTTGAGACAGTGCTCCAGTCATTACACCTTTC
>JAYTNY010000153.1:0-3401 GCA_043748055.1 Roseobacter sp. | reverse complement strand
TCTGATTTAGGGGCATACGCCTTGCGAAAGGCCATGGTAGGGGCGCAGCAGTGCTGCGCCCCTACGAAAATCGATTGCGAGACAAAGTTTGCCCCTTTTACAAAATGCACCCCCCTGCTGATAGTTTTCTGCCCCTTTTGTGAAATGCACCCCATCTAGGGATGCGAACTCCTTTCACATCATGGCTGCGCGGTTTATGGCGTTGGTGGCGTTGGCGATGCATCAGCCAATACAGGGGTCGAGGTCGGCACTTCAGTTGGCACCTTAGTCGGCACAGGGGTATCTGGTGCGGGTGTATCTGCGGGCACAGTCGTGGCCGTTGCTGCGGGCGCGGGTTGGGGGATGGGTGACTCGGCAGGAGGCGGGGGGGGCACATCGGTTGGCAAAGCGCGCCGTGTTGGGCGCGGCTCGCGGGTGGGCCGTGCAGGCGGCTGTGTTGGGGCTTGGGTTGGAGGCGGCGCTTCGGTGGGGTTGGCAGGTGGCGATGTGGGCACTACCGGGGGCTGAGTAGGCGGTGGTTGTGGCGTGGGCAACTTTGGCAACGCCGTCCGAATCGCCTCGCGCGTGGCGCGCACATCGGGCGTGGGTGGTGGGGGCATAGGCGTGGGCCTGGGTACTTGCGTTGCCAGTGCTGCCCGCGTTGCTTTTAGATCGGGCGGGGGCGGCAGCGTGGGACGTGGGAAGGCGGTAGCCAGTGCGGCGCGCGTTTCTCGCAAATCTGGGGTGGGCAATGGCGTTGGCAACGCCGTTAATACTGCGGCACGCGTGGCACGTAGGTCGGGTGTGGGCGGCAAAGTTGGGCGCGGGAAAACTGTTGCCAATGCCACTCTGGTCGCCTTGATATCGGGCGTGGGCTGTTGGGTGGGCAAGGCCGTTAGCACGGCTGCGCGAGTGGCTCGCACGCTGGGTGTTGTGGTGGGGCGCGGCAGCGCGGTTTGCAACACACGGCGCGTGGCCGTTGGTGCAGGCTGAGTTGAATCCGTCTTGGGTAATGCTGTGGCCGTTGCTGCGGGCGCGGGCTGGGCAGTGGGCAACGCCGTTGGCATAAATGTTGGTGTGGGTGTCGCTGTCACTGTTGGTGTTGGCACAGCGGGTGTAACGGATGGCACCACAACGGGCTGTGTGCCGCGCACGGCCTCACGAAATTCTTGCGGGTCGGCCAACCCCGTTTCAATTAACGCACGTAACGCACGCTGCGTCGCCAACTGGGCTTGTAATGCAGCAGACGCATTTCCCCTCAACACATTCTCTTGCCGAGATACGATGTCATCGGCTTGCATCAACGTTTGCTTCAAGGCGGCATCATCGCCAAGCTGGGCGGCGTTTTGCAAGGCGGCTTGCACCAATTGTTGCAGGCGCACGTTTGCAATGCGGGCGGCATCTGGGTCTGCGCCCACCTGGGCCAACTCTTGCAAACGCCGCTCGGCATAGCTGAGCTGTAGGTCGGCGCGGCTGCGCACATCGTTGGTCAATGCCACGCGGGTATCCTCGATGAACAGCTTGACGGGATACAAGCCCTGCTTGGGTAGGCTGCTTTGCGACGCATACGCGGTGCCGCTGACCAAACCGGTGACCAGCAGCATCGCAACGAGCGCCGACGCAAAACGCCGTTGGGTGCGCTTGGCCGCATCAGTCCCCCATCCACCCAACCAGCCCAAAAGACCCGCGCCGGAAGAACCACGCGCAGGCTCAGGCTGCGCAGACGCAGGCTGAGCCTGCGCCAAAAATGCGGCGCGGCCCTGGCGTGCGGCGGCCTCGTTGCGCACGGGCACAGCCTCGCGCAATTGGCTCAGCTTGCGGCTTAGTTGCGGGTCTAACTCGTTGTTCGCATTCATTCTTGCGTTCCTACGCCGTTCACTAATTTCTTTAAGGCAGCCACAGCGCGGTGCTGCAGCGCCTTCACCGCGCCCACTGGCTTCTTTAGCACCACGGCAATCTCGGCGTTGTCCCAGCCTTCTACGAATTTCAGCATTAGCACCTGGCGCTGTTCGTGGGTGAGCTGGCTGAGCGCGGCGCGCACTTGCTGGGTTTCGATGGCTTGGGCGGTGGTGCTTAGCACGTCCTGGCCGTCGTCGTGCAGTTCTGGGTTCAACTCTATTTCTGGCAACGGTTGCCTGCGGTATTGGTCTGCCGCCCAGTTGTGGGCGATGCGATAGAGATAAGCCTGCAAATGGTCTTGCGGGCCGTTGCCTTTTTGCAACGCAGCCAACAAGCGGCTAAACGTCTCGGCCACACAATCCTCGGCCAAGCGGGTTTCTCCCAGCAGGCGGTAGGCGTAGCGAAACAGACCTGGGCTATAGCGGTCATAGATCTCCGCCATCGCTTGCAGGTCTAGCTGTTTGGTGCGCTGCAACAGCGCGCTTTCGCTGGGGGCCTGTGTCGCCTGTTGTGGGGTCATCGGCTGGGCATTGGGTTTGCGTGTGGGTTTTAATGCAAGTGCGATGTGAGTTTAGACGCAGGAATGTCGCAGGCGATACGGGGAGGCTGCATGAAAAAGCGAACGCACCTGCAATAACCATGCAGGTGCGTTCGCAGGCTTGATCCATCTTCGATTCTGGCTGAATCGTCTAGTTGGTGACGACCAGTGTGGCAGGGAAAGACGTAACAAACCGAAGGTCTGGGAAGCAATAGGCACCACAACCGGGTTCGTTTCTTGTCGCGGTAACGCTGAATAGAACGCTGCCGCCTGCGGCTGGGCGGGGGAAGGTAAACGTTAGAGGATCGGTTGGGGTGCAATACGCGCCGCTGCACACACCGGTTTGAACCGGGGCAGCCCCATTCAGAGAAACGTCATACCGTGCGGCAGTGGGTACTGCATCCCAGCGAACGGTGATGGTGGTGGCGGTGTGCTCGACCACACGCAGGTTTTGCGGCGCGGCTGGGCGCAACGAATCGAACGTAGGGGTGTGAAACGAGAACTGCACCCACGCCGAGTAGATGAATGACGATGTGGACGCAATCCAAATTTTGTTGCGGTAGCGAAAGACGTAATCGCTGTTTTCTGCCAGCCGCAGGAAAGCGACCACGCCACCATCGCCAACTGTAATAAGCACCGGGCCGCCAACCGTGGGGCCACTCAACAACTCGGCATCTCCAAGTTGCGTTGCAGGAGAAATTTTTACCTGGTAATTGTCTGGCACGTTTGAAATGACTGCATACGAAACCGGCGTTGGGACAGATGTAGGCACGGGTGCGGGCGTGGCCGTAGGCGGAATAATCGCTGTCGGCAAAGGAATCGGTGTCGGCCTGGGTCTGGCCGCATACGCCGCACCGGATGATGTACCCACCACACTGGCAACGACGGAGAACAGGGCGGCGGCTGCCATCAGCCGCGAGCGAGAAATAAATCGAGAACGATGATCTGAAATTTTCATTGTGTATAACCTCTTAGTTAGTTTGAA
>JAYTNY010000152.1:0-5580 GCA_043748055.1 Roseobacter sp. | reverse complement strand
TGCTGCGCCTGCATCGGCGGCGGGCTTGTCGCCCCAGCACAAATCCATGCCCACAGTCGTGTCTTTGCTATCCACGCCCGCAATCGCCTTGTCGGCAATCAGGGTTACGCCGGTGTCGGTGTAGCCACTCGGCTTCTTGCCAGTCTTAGCGTATTCAACGCCTGCCTCAACGCCCATGGCGGCCATCTTGAGGGGGTACTGCTGCGAGGTGGCTGCAATGATGCCAGCCTTCACGTTGGCCACGCCTGCACAACCGCCGTCCACGCTCACGATCACCACGTCTTTCTCTTTGCCTGCGGCCTTCAGCGCGGTGTAGGCACCGGCTGCGGCTGGCTCATTAATGGTGTAAACCAGGTTGATGCCAGGGTCTTTCTGCAAGCAGGTCTCCATCGCGGCCTGGCCTTTGGCTTGGTCGCCAAAGCTATCGGCTGCGCAGACCACTTCGGCGGGCATAGCCAGCTCGTTGCTGGTGGCCTCCAGGCTCTTGAGGCCAAAGCCTTGCAAGAAGCCGTTGTGGCGCTGAGCACCTACGGGGTGGCCGGGGAACAAATCCAACGCGGCAATCTTCACGGTCTTGCCAGCCATCGCGCCTTTGGCGTATTGGCCGATCAAAATACCGGCTTGGTAGTTATTGGTGGCGAACAGCGCATCCGTGCCGTCGGCGGGGTCGGTGGGGCTGTCCAACGCAATCACCAATACGCCTGCATCACGGGCCTTCTTAATCGCGGGCAAAATCGCCTTCGAGTCGCTCGGCGTAATCAAAATCGTCTTCGCGCCAGCGGCCACCATGTTCTCTAACGCGGCTACTTGCCCGGCGTTGTCACCGTCTTTGGCACCTGCGCCGGTCAATAGCTTCGCGCCTTTGTCAGCCGCCATCTTTGTGGCGCCCTCGCGCATCTTTACAAAGAACGGGTTGCTCTCGGTCTTGGTAATCAAGCCGATGATAATCTCGGTGCTGGCGGCAGGGGCGGCGGGGGCGGCCGCCGGTGCTGCGGGCTGGGCAGCGGGCGCTGCGCACGCGCTCAGCAACGCCAAAACAGCCGCACCAGCGAACAACTTGGTCTGTTTAATCATGCTTCTCCTTCCTGGGTGAATAAATCGGGGTGCCTTACTATGCTGCGCACAACACGCGCCAGTAAGACAACGTTGTCAATTTAAGCATGGGCGCTGAAATTGTCAACTGATATTTAGACCAATTCCGCGATTTATATTCTTGACATACACTGCCCTTCATCAAAATGACAACGTTGACAAAACTGGAAGGTATGGCCCGCCGCGCCGCGACCATGCACGATGTCGCCAAGATTGCGGGCGTGAGCATCAAAACGGTCTCGCGGGTGGTGAATAACGAGGCCGGGGTTTCGCCTGAGTTGTATGACAAGGTTCAGAAAGCCATGAAGCTGCTGGACTACCAACACAACGAAGTGGCGAGCAACTTGCGGAGAGGCAGCCTGCGCACTGCGACGATTGGCCTGTTGCTGGAAGACGTGTCCAACCCGTTCTCATCCGCTGTGCACCGCGCCGTAGAAGATGTGGCCCGCCAGCACGAGACGCTGGTGCTGACCGGCAGCAACGACGAAGACCCAGCCCGCGAAGAAGAAATTGTGTTGGCGCTTACCTCGCGGCGGGTGGATGGCTTGATTGTGATGCCCGCCAGCCGCGACACCGGTGGCGTGTTGCGCAAACGCCAGGCCAACGGTTTGATTTTGGTTGATTCAAATCATGATCGCGCTGCGCTCTTGCGCGTGCGGCGTTCGGGCCGCCCGGTGGTGTTTATAGACCGGCCCGCGCCCTTTGCCGATGCCGATAGCGTGATGGTAGACAACCGCGTCAGCAGCACCAAAGCGGTGTTGCATTTGGCCCAACATGGCCACACAAGCATTGCCTTCTTGGGCGATTGGAGCAACATCTGGACCACCGCCGAGCGCCACATTGGCTACATTGAGGGGTTGGCGGCAGCAGGCCTGCAACTGAATGCGCGCATCATCAAGCCCGATATTTGGAGCAGCGAGGCCGCCCACCACGCCACCACCGAATTGCTGAATAGTAAGAATGCGCCCACCGCGTTGTTCACCGGCCAAAACCTGGTGACGATTGGGGCGGTGCGTGCATTGCAACAATTAGGGCTACAACATCGGGTGGCGTTGGTGGGCTTTGATGACTTTCCGATGGCCGATCTACTCAACCCCGCCGTCACCGTCATCGCCCAGGACCCCGCCGCCATTGGCCGGGCCGCCGCCGAGATGCTGTTTGCGCGCCTGGACGGAGACCGTCAGCCGCCCCAGCATCTCGTGGTGCCCACCCGCTTTGTGGCGCGGGGGTCTGGGGAGTTGGGGATTGGTGAATCGGGATTGGTGAGTTAATCACCAATCCCGATTCACTATTCCCCGTTCACTTCTTCACGCCCAACGTCGCCTTGTATGCCGCCAACTGTTTGTCGCGGCCCAGCTCGTCGCTCTTGGCGTTCCAGCCGTCCTCAATCTCTTTCATCGTGGCGGCGGCGTCGGCCTCGCCCGCCAAGAACTTGGCGATTGCGCCATCCAGCACAATTTGCTGATACTGCTGGTTCTGCGGGATGCGCAAATCCAACACCATGTTCGGGCTATTCAAGCTAGATTCGATCGCGCCCAAGTAATCTTTGGCGGCCTGCTCGCTCATGCCCGCCTTCAGCCAGGCGCTGTTGTCTTTGAACTGGCTGACACGATAGGGGTTAAAGCCGGTCTTGCCAATCGTCACGTCCACGTTGCTCTGCGCCTTCTGGTTCATATAGCTCAGGTACTGATAAGCCGCAACCTTCACCTCGGGCTTGCTGTTCTTGTTGATGGCGCCCGACCAGCCGCCGAACGCGGCAAAAGGCGCATGGTTCACGCCGTCAACCGCATGCGGGCAAATGGCCGGTGTGCAATCCACCAGTTTGCCGCTGGCGCGGTCCAACACTTGCTTGCTGCCGGGCAGAATCACCGCGCCGGTCTTGTCCTTCACCTTGCTGCCTTCTTCAATCGCCAGCGTGCCAATGTCGCCCCAGTCAATCGTCAGCGCACAGCGGCCAGCCGTCCACAAACCACGTGTATCGCCCACGTCCAGGTTGATCTCATCGGCTGGCCCAAACTCAGTTGTGGCCTTGTAGACCTCCAACGCTTTGGCAAAGCCTTCGTTGCTACCGTACAACGGCTTCAACGTCTCGGTGTCGAAGAAGCCGCCCTGGCTGGTGCCCTGGCTCTGCAAGTAGGCCGAGGCCACGGACGTAATCATCCAATAGCTCTGCGCGCTTTTCTTCTTGGCCATGCAACTGCCATACACATCTTTGCCGTCATCGGTCTTGATACCCTTGGCTTTCACTGCTTTGGCAAAGGCGATGTAGTCGTCCCAGGTCTTGGGTGCGCTCAGGCCCAAGTCTTTGGCGATGTCGGTTCGGTAATACACCATCTGGAAGTCGCCGTCCAGCGGCACGGTGTAAATCTTGCCTTCGTAAGTCGCCGAGAAATCGCGGAAGAACGCGCCGATGTCTTCCCACTCAATCGCCTTGTCACCTTTGATCTGCTCATCCAGCGCTTCCAGATAGCCTGGGCCGATGTAGTCGCCCATCCACTGCGGGGCAAACACCACCACGTCGTAGCTGTTGGTGCCAGTGGCGAAATCGTTCAAAATTTTCTGATACAGATCGGCAAAAGGCACATCGCTCACGTTTACCTTTGCACCAGTGGCCTCCTCAAACTCTTTGCCTCGGCGCTGCATAGGCTCCTTAATCTGCGGGCCGCTGAAGGTGAGGGCGTTGATCGTTACCCCCGCGAGGGGCTTTGCGCCAGCCGCTGGGGCGGCTGCGGGCGCTTCTGTGGCTTTAGGAGCTTCGGCGGCGGGGGCCGCAGGTGCGGCCGGGGCGGCGGGGGGGGCTACGCAGGCGGCCAACACAATGGCGCTCAATGCCGCCAGGCTCAATACGCTCTTCGAAATAATCATGGCTTGGTTATCTCCTCTTTCGTTCTTCTTGAATCAGAATTTGGATGCGCTTAATACCTGATATTAGGTAGCGCATCCTCGTGGACAAACCGTTTACAAACCGTTTGCAAACCGTTTACAAACCGTCTTTACAAACCGTCTTTACAAACCGTCTTTACAAACCGTCATTGGGGAAACGGGGAACAAGTATTCGATCTCGCCTTCGTATCACCTCCTCAACAAATAGACTCACCCCTTAGCGAATCCTCCCGAAAGTTGCTCAAAAGAACCTGACTCTGGCAAGTTCAACATTCGGGAGGATGAGTTTCGCTAGCGATTGAGGCTGAAATTATAGAAGCGCGCCGCAAAAGTGTGTAATCGTTTTCAACAAACGCTTAGCCTTTTGCTTTGCCGTTTATTCCGAATGCTGCGGGCTGCCCAACCGACTGACGAATAATCAGCGTCGGGTCCAGCTTGATCTCGCGCGGGGGTTGTTCGTCGCCCTTCATCCGCGCCATCAATAAATCTACGGCTTGCCGCCCCAGGTCATACACCGGCTGCGCCACCACCGTAATGCCGGGCGAGAGCAGGGACATCCACGGCAGCTCATCGTGGCCCACCAACGAAATATCTCTGGGGATGCGTAGCTTCTTGTGTTGAATCGCTTTTAACGCGCCGATGGTCAGCAAGTTGTTGCCAATAAATAACGCGGTCGGGGGATTCGGCAGCGACAGCAATCCCAACGCCGCCTGAAAGCCCGCCTCCTCCACTGGTTTCACCTCGCGCATCAAGGTCAGGTCGGGCGTCACGCCTGCTTCTTTCAGCGCCTTCAAAAAGCCGCGCTTGCGCTCGCGGCCCGATGTCGTCGTGGTATTGCCAATCACCATGCCGATGCGGGTGTGGCCCTGCTCTACCAGATGCTTTGCCAGCAAATATGCCGATTTCGCATGATCCAACATCACCGTGTCTACCGGGGTTTGTTTGGCGCGGCGGTCTACCGCCACCACCGGAATCTTGGCATCAATTAACACTTGCAACGAGGTCAGATTCTCCTCTGTCGGCGAGGCGATGACCCCGGCCACTTGCTCGTCGCGCATGAACTCGATGTAGACACGCTCCTTCTCCGGGTCTTCGTCGCTGTTGCACAACAGCAGGCTGTATTGCCGGGCATACGCCACATCTTCCACTGCACGCACCAGCGCGGTATAAAACGGGTTCTCGATGTCGCTAATAATCAGCCCAATAAACTTGCTGCGCTGCGCCCGCAGGCTGCGCGCCACGCGGTTGGGCCGGTAGCTTAATTCGGCGATGGCCTTTTGCACTCGCCAGCGCACCTCGTCGCGCACATAGCTGTGATCCGACAGCACCCGCGACACGGTTGCCACCGACACGCCCGCCAACCGAGCGACATCTTTGATCGTGGTGGCTTGGTTCGTTCTGCGAGGGGTTTCGGGTGCGTTTCCGGTCATCGTTGCAAAACACTGTAATCGTTTTCAGAGGTTTGTCAATTTGGAGGGTTAACGATTTGCTGAATGCCCCAAGCGTGTTAATAATCCACCTTATGAGCTTTCAACTGTCCCAAAACCAGATCGAGCAGTATTACCAGGATGGCTACATCATCGTCAAATCGTTATTTGATGCGGA
>JAYTNY010000151.1:0-4332 GCA_043748055.1 Roseobacter sp. | reverse complement strand
AAGTCACGCGCGCTCTTATCCAGAGAAGCAGAGGGATCGGCCCGATGAAGCTTCGGCAACCTGAATCATTTAAGGTGCCAAATCCGACAGTAGCCTGCTTAAAGTTAAGCAGGGGAAGACTGGAAGATGAGAGATGTCATGAACAGGTTCGTGTTCATCGCCCTCTCGCAACAGCGCAGAGGGCGATTTTGGTTTCCGACCTACCCCTACCCCTCCCTAAGAGGGAAGGGAACGAGCAGAAGGAGTACACGAATCATGTCCGACTACAAATTTCATTTCGACACGCTGGCACTGCACGCAGGCACAGCCCCCGACCCGGTCACTGGCTCGCGCGCAGTGCCTATTTACCAAACCACCTCGTACCAGTTTAAGAACACCGAGCACGCCGCCAATTTGTTTGCGTTGCGCGAGTTTGGCAACATTTACACGCGCCTGATGAACCCGACCAACGGCGTGGCCGAGGAGCGCATTGCCGCGCTCGAAGGCGGCGTGGGTGCGCTCGTCACCTCATCCGGCCAAGCCGCCGAGACCTTTGCCATTTTGAACCTGGCACAGAGCGGCGATCACATCGTCAGCAGCACCTCGTTGTATGGCGGCACGTACAACCTGTTTCACTACACCCTGCCGCGCCTGGGTGTCGAAGTCAGTTTTGTAGACGGCGAAGACCTGGACGGCTTCAAGCGCGCCATCCGCCCCAACACGCGTGCCATTTATACCGAGAGCGTGGGCAACCCCAACCTCGTCGTCTTCCCATTCGAGGAGGTGGCAAAGATTGCGCACGACAACAGCTTGCCCTTGATCGTGGATAACACCACGCCATCGCCGTACTTAATTCGGCCCTTCGAATGGGGCGCGGATATCATCGTCCACAGCACCACCAAGTATTTGGGCGGGCATGGGCTTTCGGTGGGCGGCGTCATTGTGGACAGCGGCAAGTTTGATTGGGCCAAGAGTTCACGACATCCGCTGCTGAACGAGCCAGACCCCAGCTATCACGGTCTGGTGTATTCGCAGTTGGGCGCACCGGCCTACATCCTCAAGGCACGCCTCACGCTACTGCGAGACATCGGCGCGGCGCAGTCGCCGTTCAACTCGTTCTTGAACATCCAGGGCATCGAGACACTGCCGCTGCGCATGGAGCGCCACATTGCCAACGTGAACGCCGTGGCCGCGCATCTGGCGCAGAGCGAACATGTGGCGTGGGTCAATCACCCCAGCCTACCCAGCTACAAGTTCCGTGAACGCGCCGCCAAATACGCGCCGAAGGGCGTGACAGCATTGCTGGGCTTTGGCATCAAGGGCGGCAAAGAGGCCGGGCGCCGCTTTATCGACAACCTCAAGCTGTTCAGCCACGTCGCCAACATCGGCGATGCCAAGAGCTTGGCGATTCACCCGGCTACAACGACGCACAGCCAGCTTACCGCTGAGGAGCAACTGACCACCGGCGTGACTGATGACTTCATCCGCCTGAGCATCGGCATCGAAGACATCCGCGATATTTTGTGGGACTTGGACCAAGCCCTCGAAACTGCGGTGCATGGCGCAACGAATGGGCACAGCAGCAAAGCGGATACGGTTGTTGTTTAAGAACAAGAGATTAGAGATTAATCTCCAAATCTCTAATCTCTAATTCCCAGATGTCTCAAATAAATTTTGAATGCAAAGAGGGCATCCCCATGCCCATCGTCAGGCTCAATCGTTGGGTCATCGTGGCCGGGGTGTTGATTGGGTTGGTGACGCAGCAACCGCTGGTAACGACGGCGTTGTTTTTGGTGTTGTTGTGTGCAGTATGGTTTGGGCCGCGCGGTAGTGTGGTGTTTCGGGCAGGCTCCATCTTGTTTGCCAAACAAAACCTAACGGCAGAGCGCGAAGACCGACGGCTGATGAAGTTCAACAATAGCATTGCCGTTGTATTGTTTGGGCTGGCGCAAGTGTTCTTTTTGATTGGGTTGCCAGCGGTTGGCTGGGCCTTCTCGATCATGGTGGCGGTGGCGGCCTCGATTGCGCTGGCGGGCTTTTGCATCGGCTGCTTCTTGTTCTACCAGTTCAAGATTCAGAAGACGCGGTTGTTTGGATAAGCGGGTGCTGGACACAGCGGCTAAACTGACGAAGGAGCAATTCACCGGCAAGCATCATGTCACGTATGGCTCCATTCGCACAGCACTGGTGCATTGTGTAACCTGGCAGGGGATTTGGGTTGCGCGTTGCGCTGGCGCAGCCAACCCGCCCGCTTTAAGGGCGCAGAGTTTCCCGGATGTGCAATGCCTTGCTGCAAAATGGCGCGAGGTGGATGAGATGACGCATGCGTTTGTGGACAAACAAAGCGATGAGCAATTGCAAGACGTGGTGCGCTACACCAACGGCGCGGGCCAGAAGAACGCGTTCTACATGTGGCAAATTTTGTTTCACCAGGCCAACCACGCCATGCAGCACCGCAGCGAGGTGGCGCTGCTGATGACCAGCATGGGCCATTCGACCGGAGAATTGGATTTCGGGTTCTATGTGTCAACCGTTGCGGGTGGCCCCGAGTAAGCAGCCATGATTCAAGCAAAAATGATCGTCGCTGGGATTGGCCCAAACACCGTGCAGTTGTTCAGCCTGCTGGATGCTGCGCTCGGCGAGCGCGCCATCAAAGTGCCCTACACGCTAAAGGCCGATGTGGCTACGCCGTTGCTCACGCACCTGCAATCCAAAATTCGTATTGGCGACGAGATTGACGTGACGCTGGACGACCATGCGGCAGGGTTGCACAGGCTGAAGTTGGTGTCTTTTTTGAAGTGATTAGTGAATAGGGATTAGGGATTGGTGAGTAAATCACCAATCCCTAATCCCTATTCACCACGAACTTATGCTCGTCCAAACCCAATTCTTCACCCACCCTGCCCCGATAAAGCTGACCAATGGCGCGTGGCTGGGGCCGATTACGTTGGCCTACGAGACTTACGGCCAACTGAACGCGGCCAAGAGCAACGCCATTTTGGTGTGCCATGCTTGGAGCGGCGATGCACATGCCGCAGGGCGCTACAGCGAGAAAAGCGATGACAAAGATGACAAGCCAGGTTGGTGGGACGATGCTATCGGCCCCGGCAAGGCGTTTGATACGAACAAGTACTTTGTCATCTGCTCCAACGTGTTGGGCGGATGCAACGGCAGCACCGGGCCAGCATCCATCAACCCAGAGACGGGCAAGCCATATGCGCTCACTTTTCCCATCGTCACCATTGCCGACATGGTGGAGGCGCAACGCCTGTTGCTCGATCATTTGGGCATTGAGACGCTGCTGAGCGTGAGCGGCGGCAGCATGGGCGGCATGCAGGCCTTGCAGTGGACGGTGAGCTACCCGCAGCGCGTGCGCAGCGCCATCGTGCTGGCCAGCACGGCCCGGCTCTCGCCCCAAACCATTGCGTTAAACGAGGTGCCACGCCAAGCCATTTATGCCGACCCTAACTGGAACCGAGGCAACTATTACGAGGGGCCGAGGCCCGATGCCGGGTTGGCGGTGGCACGCATGATCGGGCATATCACCTTTCTTTCTGATAGCAGCATGCGCGATAAGTTTGGGCGGCGCTTGCAGAACAGCGAGCACTATGGCTACAACTTCGAGACCGAATTTGAGGTGGAGAGTTATTTGCGCTATCGCGGCCAATCGTTTACGAAAAGATTCGATGCCAACTCGTTTTTGTATCTCAGCAAGGCGATGGATTATTTTGATCTGTCGTATGGCCTGCCTTCGCTGGCCGATGCCTTTAGAAACACCAGCGCCAAGTTTATGGTGATGAGCTATACGAGTGACTGGCTTTACCCCAGTTGGCAGAGCAAAGAACTGGTGCGCGCCTTGCTGCAAAACGGTATTGATGCGACTTATATTGAGATTGACAGCGACTACGGCCACGATTCGTTCTTACTGGAATTTGAGAAGCTGGCCGAGATGGCCCACGACTTTTTGCGCCGCGTAGAGCGCGACACCCATCCCGGCACGAACCCCCTCAACAATGTGAACGGGCGCATGAACGGAGTTGCCAACCCGCTAGGCGGCAAGTAAAACATCCTACGTCTAAACCTCCGGGGTTTAGCCTCGTTTCGACTTAGAACTTCGAGCCGAATTAAACCCCGGAGGTTTTTTCATAACCCCTATTTTGTTTGACAAGGAGAAAGAAAGATCATGTGTGTTCCAATGTGTCAGAAGAAGATGGCTGAGATTGCGCTAAACCGCCGCAACTTTTTGAAAGCCGTCGGTGGCGCAGCCGCAGCCGCCACCGCCAGCATGATGGCCGCGCCGGTAATGGCCGACGAGAAAATGTTTTCGCCGATGAATGTGCGCATTAACAAAGT
>JAYTNY010000150.1:0-4820 GCA_043748055.1 Roseobacter sp. | reverse complement strand
GGCGCGGTTTAACTCGATAGTCCCATCGTAATGAAGAAAGTATTCGGCAATCGGTGACGACAGCACGCCGTCGTTTACCACGACCCGCCCATAGTTGTGAAATGGGCTGCCTAACTGCACGGTTCGAGTGGTGTTGATCGTGATCAAACCGCGATTAACGCTCAAACCACGCAGAAAATTCGACAGACTGCTATCGCCAAACAAGAAGAGCTTGTCAGCGAAATACGCCGAATAGCCAGGACGAATTTCAACCACACCCGTGTTGACAAAATTCCAGCTAGAACCATACGTATGCAGCCCCCCAACGCCAATCACCTTGACCGTGCCGTGATTCACCCAGGGCATATAGACACCCATCGTCGCAACGTATTGGACAGTGTTGAATGGAGACTCGTCTACGGTCATCACTGCATTACTGCCAATCGTCAGCGTCGCCACTTTGGTAGTTGCGATGGAACCGGCCAACGAAAATACCTGTGTCACGGTCAGGCTGTCTTTCGTATATAAACTGTCAACCACAAATAGCTCGCTAATCTCTCGTTCGCCTACTGCAATTTTAAGATCGTGGAGAGAAGATAAATAAGATCTCGTGGCAGTGAGGACGCGCAAAGACTGTGGCGTCAACGCCTTGTCCGTAAAGTACGCAATTCCTGCCAAACGCAGTACGGGCATATTGGAGCCATTTGTCACAAGGTTTAATCTTGGGAATTGCCCACCGGTTGCACTCACGATCTCGCTGACGTTTAGCGCCCCTGGGCCGCCTATCGTCCCGCTAAAGTCATAGATCACAACATTCTTCGCAGGCGCAGTCTGGCTGATTGTGATCGTCTCACTAGACGAATTTGGGTTAATCACCACATCGTCATCCGCCGTGGGCACTGCCCCACAGCTCCACTTGCTGGCATCGTGCCAATCGCCGCTGCCGCCGTTCCAAGTACAGGTGGCGGCGTATGTGGATGGCGCAACAACGAACAGAACGAACAGCGCACCGATTATTGCGATACACGCGCGAATCCAAAACCGATAAAGCATGATGTCTCCTGTTGACGAACTATGTGCGACACAGGCGATCAGAATCGCTGCGATTCTGATCGCCTGTGTCGCACATCTCCCACAAATGATTAGGAAGAATAAATTGCTATCTGCTTGAAAAGGTTACATTTTGTTACACTGTAGATGTCAATGGCAACAAATCGCACCCTGGATATTCACCGCTCGTTTGGAGAAGCCCTCTGCTTCTTTCGCAAGCGCGCCCGGCTAACTCAGGACGAGCTTGGGCGGGCAGTGGGTTACAGCCGCACCCATATTGCATTGATGGAGGGCAACCGCCGCAAACCGGATCCATCGGCGCTGGCGGCGTTGTTTTTACCGGCGCTGGGTCTCACCAAAACGCCCAACGATGCCGAACGCCTGCTTGAACTCGCCGCTGCAACGCGGAGCAAATCGCTTCACGATTTTGGCATCCAGTTGCGTTACGAGTCGCACCCTGCTGCCCTTACCGGCGAACGCGAACCCGCCTCAAGCAACGTCAGCAACAAAAACAATTCAACCAGTGACCCGTTAAACGAGACATTGGCCTGGTATATCCAAATGGACCCCGAGGCTGCGTTGCGGCTTGCCAATGCGCTGGAGCCGATGTGGGCGACGCAAAAAAACTTCCGCGAGG
Organism: Roseobacter sp.; assembly: GCA_043748055.1. Classification (GTDB taxonomy): domain Bacteria; phylum Chloroflexota; class Anaerolineae; order J036; family Brachytrichaceae; genus JANMVQ01. The sequence goes on along the minus strand of JAYTNY010000150.1, from coordinate 3,154 downwards.
CGCGCACCTGGCTCAGCCGAATTCTGGCGCTGTCCACATCGGCCACGGTATCGCGGGCCGAGGCGCTGCTGAATGCCAGCCGCTTTGCCCAGCTCCAGAACGACCCAGTTGAGGCCATGCAATGGGCAGAGCAGGCGTTGGCGGTGTATCGCGCCGAAGGGGATGCACCGGGCGTTGCCACCACGCTCTTGGCGTTGGGCTGGGCCGCCTTTGGGGTCAGCGAGATGGATCGGGCTGCAGCTTTTTTTCACGAAGCGCTGGCGATTGAACAAACCTTGAACCGCCCGCGTCACAAGGTGGATGTGTTGTTGGCATTGACGCACTTGACGAACGTGTGGAGCGCGAACGACGCAAAACACGCCGAGGTCGAATCCTGGTTGCATATGTGTGAAGCGCTCAGCCGCGAAACGGGGTATACCTCCGGCCTGGCCCACACCTTACGCCAGCGCGGCTTTTTGGAAATTGCCCGCAGCAACGCGGCGCAAGCCTTGGCCTTGTTCATAGAATCGCTGGCGCTATTTAAGTCGGCCCAGCAGCAGTATGAAATAGGGTGGTGTGAGCTATCTATTGGCGAGTCGTTCATCTTTCTGAACGAGCTTGAATTGGCACGCCTGCACGAGAATCTCGCATGGGCTGAATTTCGTGAGGCCGAACAACCTTACGGCATCGCCATCGCTCTGCACCATTTGGCGTGTATTGAGATGCGTGAAGGCAATCCAGGTCTGGCGCAACAGGGCTATGGAGAATCGCTGCGCCTTAGCCGCAATTGCAGCAGCCCGTACATGGTTGCGCGGTGTCTCGCTGGCTTGAGTGAGGTGGCATTGACGCAAGGCAACGCAGACACCGCCACGCGCCTGATGGGGGCGGGCCAGGCGCAGTTCGATCTCTTGCCGCCCTTCCTCACGCCCTACGACCTGGCTCACTACCACCACCTGCAAGCCAACATGCGCAAAGCGCTGGGCGCACCCGCTTTTGCAATCGCCTGGGCCGAAGGGCGCGGCCTGCCGTTGGACGAGCTGGTTTCACGGTGGGTGGCGTAGCGCTTGGGGTGAGTCAAATACGTTGCGCAGGCTTTGGCAGATGTCGTAGCGAATCAGTGTGCAGTTCTTCTCGGCAATGCACGCTTTGAATCGCCCAGCCAGCCCATCCACATATTCCTTATATAGAAGATGAAGGCGTGGGGGTTCATCGGTTGCATAAGCTGGGCAATTTTATCGCTTGAGCGGCGTGAGGCCAAAGCGAAACTGCATCGGAACCAACCGCTGCGCCAACCAACGCTTTAGCGGCGAGTAATGCTTGGCGTAATAGCGTTGGCGGCTCTGCCACTTCAGGCGCTCGGCGCGGGCGTTGGCCTGGCTGCTGCTAGCCCCACCGATGTGGGTGACGACGGCCTCTGGCACGCACCACACCTCCCAATTGGCCTGGTGCATACGGGCCGCCCAGTCCAGTTCTTCGCAATACATCTCGAAGCCTTCATCCAACAAGCCAACGTCAGCAATCGCTTCGGCCCGCGCAAACATGGCTGCGCCGAGCGGTGAGCCGATTTGGAAAGGATGCGCAGATGCGTAGCGTGTGGATGCGTAGCGGCCATCCCAGCGGGTGTTGCGAAAGCGGGCTTGCAGGCGCGGCACTACATCTATGGCGAGTTGCATCAGGCCGGGCAACTCAAACGCGCCGTGCTGCAGGCTGCCGTCCATGTTTTGCAGTTTGGGGCCGCACAGACCACAGCGAGGGTGCGTTTGCATAAAGTCAATCAGCGTTTGGGTTGCGCCGGGATGAATAACCGTGTCGGGGTTGAGCAACCAGAAAAATGGCGAGTGACGAGTGTCGAGCGATGAATGATTCGACACTCGTCGTTCGTCACTCGTCACTCGCTTCAGTGCCAGATTGTTGCCCTTCACATAGCCAATATTCGTTTCGCTGGCGATGAGTTGGACATCGGGAAATTCGGCGCGCAGCATGGCGGGTGTGCCATCGGTGGAGGCGCTGTCTACGATGAAGATTTTCGCTGCGTCGGCTAAACCTGCCAGGTTGAGATCGGCTTGCAACGAGCGCAGGCAATTGCGCAGCAGATCGCGCACGTTCCACGAGACGATGATGATGGACAACATTGGCTATTGGCTATTGGCTTATAGCCAACAGCTCACGGCTTGATCAACTCCACCTGAATCGGTGTGACGCGGCTGTTGATTGGGGCGATTTCGACTTGCTCTTGGATGAGCGCGCCCCAGACCACGAATGGGTTGCGCGGGGGGATGCGCGTGAACCGCACGCAGCCGCGCACCACCGCTTTTTTGCCCGGGGCCAGGTAATACAGCGTGTCGCCGTTGTGCATCACCACATCCAAATCTTGCAGCGTGCCCACTGCCCACCGCCAGGGATGGTCGCTGCCAGTGTTGGTCTCAAAGTCCACGCCCACGCGCCACACGCCTGGCTCCTCCACAAAGCCTTTGGTGTAGCGGTTCTCATCCATCTTGTAGCAGTCATCTGGGTTAAACGGCCCCGCTGTGCGGATGGGGACTGAGCCGACATTTTGCACCGTCATGGTGAAGTGCAATGTGCCGCTTAATGGCAGCGTCACTTTGGGTGTTAGGTAAATGCCCTCCCACTGCACACCACTGCCGTTGGGTTGAATCACAATCTCGGCAGCCGGGCGGCCACTGTCTTTAATCGTGAAAGGTTGGGTGATGACATCACGCTGGCCGATGGCATCTTCGAGTTCAGCGGTCATCACATAGTCACCGTCCACCGGTGGCTCGGCGCCCAAATCAATGCCACCGTCAAAGTCAAATTCCCAGCGGCCCACATCGAAGAAGCCATTCTCGTCAATTTTCTTTTCGGTTTGTTTGGGCAATACCTCGTAGCGCACGCCATCCTTGCCCAGCGCATACACGCGCAGCTTGCCGCGCTTGGTGGTGAAAATGCTCATGTAGATGCGGTCATCAATCGCATCTCGGTTGGGCGTAAAAATATTGGTGCTCATCGTCATCTCGCTAATCTTGGGGAAGACGGCATCTGCGTCGGTGATGGTGAGTGAGCCACTGGTTTTTTGTTCGCCCGCTCCTGCGGCTGCATCAATGTGCCAGGTGTAATCGCCATTGGGCAACATGCGCCCCTCGGCAATGCCGTTGAACAAATACTCAAACGTTGGCCC
>JAYTNY010000149.1:0-2769 GCA_043748055.1 Roseobacter sp. | reverse complement strand
ACGGAGAAAAATAAAATCTCCGTGCCCTCCGTTCCTTCGTACCTTCGTACCTTCGTACCTCCGTGAAAGAGAAAGCGTAACTCAGCGCGTTACTTTGATGGTGTACGAGCCGGTGCCGTTGGGCTTGTTGTAGTGGCGAATTTGCACGAAGTATTTGCCCGGGCCAAGAATGGTTGCGATGCGCGAGTTAAAACCCACGCCGCCGTCGTCATCTTCAGCGATCAAGTTGGTCTGGCTGTTGGCACCAAACAACTTCATCACCACATCGGTTTGGCCGCCGGTCTCAATCACGTGTCGCCCTATCTTGCCCAGCGCCACAGTAAACGTATACACATCCTCCTCGCCCGGCACGCCAATGCTGGCTGATGCGGCTGTGCCGTTGGTCTTGAGCGTAACGGGTGTTAGCGCAATACGCGGGTAAGCCTGTTCGCTGGCGATAAAGGCTTTGTCCATCGCCGAAATCACATCGTTGCCGTGGGTCGCCATGCCGTTCTTCGTCCAGCTTGCGGGGAACTGATACAACATGATCGAGTCGGCATCGAACTTCGTACCGCGAATTTGATCGGCGCTGTATTTATTCAGCACGTTAAAGCGAATCTGTTCCGCCGACCAGTTGTTCGGCGGCCCACTCAGGTCTTTCAGCACAGCCGCCTCGTTCCACTGAATGCCGCCCTGCGGGTTTTGGTGCTCGTGCCCCAACCCAATCGCGTGGCCGAACTCGTGGGCTGCGGTGCCACCATCCATAAAGCCCAGATTCAGGGTGGCTTGGTTGAGCGGGATGCCCTTTGCGTCGGTGCCAATGTACGACCACGCGCCATCGCTGGAATCGAAGCTCACACGAATATCGGCATCGGCGGCGTTGTTGAAATCGAACTTGAGGTTGGCATGCTCCGACCACCACAGCGCCTGTAGTTTGGCTTTGGCTTGCTGGGCAGCCGTGCCCCCCATGAACTTAACGCGCAAAGTGCTGCCGTTAATCCACATCTTCTTAAACTCAAATACCGCACGAGACGGCCCGCCGCGCATTCGAATGGTTTGCTGTGGCCGGCCCACATCTTTTGGCAATACCCGGTCCACGCATACTTTCAGATTCTTTCTCATCTTTGGCCTCCAAATTTACTTCGTTGTTCACTTTTCTTAGGTCAGACTATTAAACGCGACCCTTCGCACAAATCAGGTTATACCCCGCTTATGCCACGCATCTTATGCGCCGCATCGTAGCCCTGCCAAAAGAGATCGGCAAGCATTTCTGTGACCTAAGCAGGGATAACGTAGATAATCCAGTTGTATTCCCATGTCTGAACAACCGCAAACGGGGCGTGGCTCCGTCAGCTCTACGCTTATCTGGGCCGTGGCCGGTGTGGTGATTGGCCTCGCGCTGTTCGCCGTCACACTCGCGTTCAACCGAACTGGGCAGCCCAACGAAGCAACGCCAGTTGCCACTGCTACGACAAGTGCATCAAGCCCATCCGCCATCACCGAGGTGCTTGTGGCAACTGCTGCGCCTGCCAGCAGCGCTGCAAACACGGCTAATGCTATCGCCCTCATCACCTACACCGTAAAAGCGGGCGATGTGTTGGGCGCTATTGCCGAGCAATTCGGCGTGAGCGCCCAAGCCATTCTGCAGGCCAACGCCAGCACACTTGCCAACCCCAACCAGCTACAAATCGGCCAACTGCTACTGATTCCGGTGAATGGTGCAGAAGCAGCGGCACAAGCCCAATCCGCCCAAGCCGTTGCCCCAACCCAAACGCCCTTCCCGCCTGGCGCCATGCAAAAGCATGTCATCGCACGGGGCGAAGTCCTTTCGACCATCGCCGAAAAATATGGCATTGCCACCGAGGCGATACGCACGGCCAACAACTTGAGCGACGACACCATTCGTGCGGGCGACACGCTCATCATCCCAATCCCCAAAAACGCGAATGAGCCTGCGCCAACGGATGCGCCATCCAACCCAACCAACAACACCGCCTACGCCTTCTCTATTCTGGAAGGCGATCTGGCAGTGGCTTACCCGCTAAGCAAAAGCGGGAGCAACTTTACGGTGCATTACCAGCCCGACACGCCTGCGGCAAAAGAGATTCAAAGCATCGTCAGCTTTTTGGAGCAGGCACAAAAAAGCATCGTCAAGTCGTTGGGCGTCCGTTTCACGGGTCGGTTTGATGTGTATCTGGCGGGCAGTTTGTTTTCGCCACCCGACCAGGCCTTGCGCGGGCGTTCGTTCTCTGCCAAGCGCACGGCGTTTGTGTTGTATGACGAATCCGGAAATGGCGCCGAGCACCGCTACATGCTGGCGCACGAGCTAACGCACTTAATTGCGTGGAACACCTACGGCCCGGCCAAAAGCGCTATGCTGAGTGAAGGTGCCGCCGTGTTTGCGGGCGAGCCGTATTTGCTGGCGGGCAAGTTTTTGCCCATCCGCAACTTCTGCCTGGCCTACCGCCGCGCCGATGTGCTGCCGCTCGTAGCCTCAGCCAGTTTAACGTTCGGCGGTCACTTGCTCAGCCAGGATGTGTATTACGCCAGCGGCTGCTTTGTGCAACACCTCATCAAAACGTATGGCACGGCCAAGTTCGGCAAGCTGTATAGCAGCTTGGACTACCAGGCTGTGTATGGCCGAACGCTGGAGCAACTGCAACGCAACTGGCTGGCCAGCTTGGATGCGGACAAGACGCGCTTACCCTTTTCTGCCGAAGCATTACCCGCTGCTTACGATGCCTTGATCAAGGATTACGTCGCATTCTTCGCCCGCGTCGGTAATAGCGA
>JAYTNY010000148.1:0-2871 GCA_043748055.1 Roseobacter sp. | reverse complement strand
GGCGTATCACTTGCGCCAAAGCAAAGCCACGTTGCGGCTGGGCGAGGAAGTCAGCCGCATCGAGCCATTCCAAGACGAGCAGGGCCACACCCGCGTGCGCATTCACTTGGGCAGCGGCAAACAGATGGTGACTGACAAAGCGCTGGTGAGCATTGGTCGCACAGGTGCAACGAATCGCCTCAACTTGCCCGCCGCAGGCGTGGGCGCGGATGATCGTGGGCGGATTAAGGTGAACGAGCATTACCAAACCGAGGTGCCGACGATTTATGCCGTAGGTGATGTGATCGGCTTCCCCAGCTTGGCCTCGATCTCGATGGAGCAAGGACGGCTGGCAGCCTGCCATGCCTTTGGCATCGAAGCCAAGAGCGCACCGCAGCTCTTCCCGTATGGCATTTATACGATTCCAGAAATTAGCACGGTGGGCAAGAACGAGGAAGAGCTGACCGAAGCAGGTGTGCCCTACGAAGTGGGCAAGGCTCACTACCGCGAGATTGCGCGCGGCCAAATTATTGGCGACAACACCGGCATGTTGAAACTCATATTTCATCAAGAGACGCGTGCATTGTTGGGCGTGCACATCATTGGCGAGGGCGCGAGCGAACTCATTCACATCGGCCAGGCTGTGCTGGCCTTTAATGGCACGGTGGATTATTTCGTCAACACCGCCTTCAACTACCCCACTCTGGCCGAGTGCTACAAAACAGCGGCGTTTAACGGGATCAATCGGCTCTTTTAGTGAATGGGGATTGGTGAATCGTGATTCGCTAATCCCTGATCACCAATCCCCATTCACCACGTCCCCCGCTCCGACCTAGACAACCTCGTCGTCACGATGGAGCTGACATTGATCAGCATCATTCAGGGCGTGGCGCTGTATTGGCTCACGGATTCGTCGCGGGCAGCCATCAGTGAAGCACGCTGGGTGGCGTTGCCCTATATCGCAGCCGCGCTGTGCATCTTGTTTCAGTTTTGGTCGTGGTCGTTGGTGCATACGTTCACCATCATCGGCTGGCCGCTGGAGTTCAGCCACAACTACTTTTATATCGGGGCCACGCTACTGCAAGCGGTCATGTTTACGCAGGCGGGCAACCCGCAGTGGTGGTATCTGATGGGGTTGCCGTTTGCGGCAGTGGTGTGGCTCTCGTTTGGGCGAGACATGCACATGGTGCGCGCCAAGGCCGCCAAACTGGTTGGCCCTGCCGGGCGCGAGTTGGGGGCCTTGTTGATAAACGAGCAACGCTACATGGTGCGGATATCCATGCCCGGCAACGTGCTGTTTTATGGTGTAGCGGCGGGGTTGATGTGGCTGCTGCCGGGCTTGTTTGTCGAGCAGGGCGAGCATCTGGTTTTGGCCGCGATGCAGTTGGTGGGGGCCATTGCTTCAGTCAAACGCATCGCCTTGTTTAGCCGCCGCGTGGCACCGCTGGTGGTGCAAAGCCGGTTAGAAGAAAAGACGGATGGCATACAATCTTCTGCATGAGCAAGTTGCAGCATCCCTCGCGCGTGCCGGCCTGGGCCAGCATGTTGGGCGAGGCTGGGTTTAAGAACTTCATCACCCTTATCGAAGGCTACTTTTCTACACACAACATCGTTATTAACATAGATACACAAGAAGGGGTCATTCGCTCCGATTTAAGCGAGGTGTTGCAGAGCAGTGTGTTTGGCCTGCAAAACATTGCGCAGGTGTGCCATCAGGCCCAATCCACAGAGTGGGAACAACTCATCTCCACCCACTTTGATTCGATCTTCAACGTTAGCAGCGAACACAGCGCACTAACAGTGGACATGAGCGAGTTTAAGAAGGTGCAAACAAGGCTGCGGGCACGGTTGTATCCACAAGATATTGCCAGCCACACTAACGAGATTGTGCACCGCGAAGGCCCAGCAGGCACATTAGAAGTGTTGGTGGTGGATTTGCCAACTACCGTGCGCACCGTCTCAAAACAAGAAGCCGCAGCCTGGCCGTTTACCGAGGACGAGTTGCTGATGATTGGCCGCCGCAACCTGCGCCAGAACGGGTTGCTCAAAGCCAGCAATGTGCCGCTGGATCAAGGCACCACGTTGTTTTTGTATTCGGGCGACAACTTCTATGCCGCCAGCCACGCCCTCATCTTCGAGGAATACCTGACCCAACACGCCGACAAAAGCGGCAAGACCACGAGCTACGGAGCCATCGTCGGCATCCCCAAGCGGGATGTGATGCTGGCCCACTTTATACACAACGTCGGCGCGGTCGAGGCGATTGGCTCGTTATTGCAAGCCGTTGTCGGCATGCACCGCGATGGCCCTGGCTCCATCACCCCCAATTTGTACTGGTATCACGAGGGCGAGTTCAAACATCTGCCGTATGTTCTGGAAGGCAACGCCCTGAACTTTGCCCCGCCCGACGAATTTGTGGAGCTGCTGAACGAGTTGTCGTCGCGGGCAAATTTATCTTGAAACGGGTGATTAGGGATTGGTGATTTGTGAATCAGCGCCCCCTAATCACCAATCCCTAATCACCAATCCCACTTACTAATGCCCTACAAACTAATTCTTTTCGACATGGACGAAACGCTGTACCCGCGCAACACCACGCTGATGCCGCAGGTGACGCAGCGCATTATGCAATTTATGGTGGACAAGGTGGGCATGACGCCGGAACAATCTGCCGTGCAGCGGCGGCATTACCGCGAGCGCTACGGCACAGCTTTGCAAGGCTTGATGGAGGACGGGTATTTGCCCAGCCAAGCCAACGTGGATGAGTATTTGGATTATGTTCACGATATTCCGCTGGAAGGTGTGCTGACGCCCGACCCAGCCGTGCGCGAGATGCTGCTAAAGCTGCCGCTGCGGCGCGGCGTGCTGACCAGCAGCAACATCGAACAGGCC
>JAYTNY010000147.1:0-13391 GCA_043748055.1 Roseobacter sp. | reverse complement strand
GTCGTGATCGTGCCCGTACTCGCCGTCATGCCCGTCGCTTACCCGCTTCCGGTGCTCGCACTTTTTATTCGCTACCGGATTGCCAGATGACCCACTAGTGGTGGGCGGGGGAGTGAAGTGTTGGGGAGCAAACACCTACGGTCAACTGGGCGACGGCACGACACTCGACAGTGCCACACCCGTGGATGTGAACGGGTTGACTAGCGGGGTTAGCGCCATCGCCACGGGCAATGGTTTTACCTGTGCACTGATGACAGGCGGGGAGATGAAATGCTGGGGATGGAACTCCATCGGCCAACTGGGCGACGGGACGACAGCGAACAAGTCCACTCCCCGGGACGTGAGCGGGTTGATCAGCGGGGTTAGCACCATTGCCGCCGGCAACGCTCATGCCTGTGCACTGATGACAGGCGGAGGAATGAAGTGTTGGGGAACTAACTATGCCGGCCAATTGGGCGACGGGACGACGACAAACAAGACTACACCTGTGGATGTGAGCGGATTAACCAGTGGGGTCAGCGCCATCGCCACCACAGGTGGGGACCACACCTGCGCGTTAACGACAGGTGGTGGGATAAAGTGCTGGGGATTCAACTCCTGGGGCCAACTTGGTGACGGGACGACGGCAGACAAGACTACACCTGTGGATGTGAGTGGGTTGACTAGCGGGGTCAGCGCCATCGCCTCGGGCGGGGGGCATACCTGCGCGCGGATGACAAGTGGAGGAGTAAAGTGCTGGGGAAACAACCTCTACGGTAAACTGGGCGACGGCACGACGGCAAACAAGTCCACGCCCGTAGATGTGACAGGCTTTGAGACCGAATTGGTCGCGATTAACTACTTCGCCCCCACACCCATTAACGGCCCAGCCCAAATTAACGTGGCAGCTGGGTATGGCAAAAGTGTGAGCGTCCAAAGTTTTACGCAGGGCGCGCATGGCACGGTGGCCTGCACCAATGTGGGCCTCTGCACCTACACGCCCCAGGCAGACTTTGCTGGGCCTGACAGCTTTCAGTACACGGTCAACGTGTCTGCGCTAAGTGGCTTGATGTCTGCCATAGATGGCAACAGCGTCGAAAGCATCGAATCGCCCACAGCTACATTGACAGGCACCATCGGCATCTTTGTCTATCGCACGCGCGTATCGTTGCCCATTGTGTTGCGGTAGCGTCACACCCGTATATGAAATGAACAAAATAATCAACTGCCTGGGAACAGGCTTTGCAGGTTGCCCAAATGAATTTTTAGCGGCCCAGTTGGTGCTGTTGGGCATCGTGGGTTATGGGGTGTTCGTGTTTGCATTGCGTTGGTTTCTTAGCGCCAGACCAATGCGTAGAGGTATCGAAGAACGCACACGGCAAGTACGTGCGCGGTTGCCTCTGGTGTCTCCGCCCAACACCACAGCGACAACGGAAATTCAGAAATTGCTGGATCGTGCCAAAGAATTGGCGGATTGGCCGCCCTGGGTGTTCATCTGGAGCAAGGGCGACGAGGTGGCGAGCTGGCGCTTGATTCATGAAGCCGAGACGCTGATGGCGGATTTGTACTCACCCGAAGAAGTGAAAGTGCGGCTGGTAATGGTGGCGAATGACCTACACGTAACGGGCAATCCCACCGCCGATGCAATGGCTGAATACATCGCCAGCAAGATTGGAATAAAGCTGGGGACACAGGCACCGATCATCTCAAACCCCTTATCGCCAGAGTGGGATGTGGCGAAGATCACTGATGGTTGGGCGCTAATAAAACCTGCACTTTCTGTGGATGAGCGTGAACAAAGAGCACTGCTAAAACAAGGGATGCGCAAGTTGTATGAGCAACGTGATCGCGTGTTTGCCGATGCAATGGACTGGAACAACCGCAGCCTATGGCTACTGATCGTGGCGCTGGCGCTTATCGCTGTGTTAGGCATCTTTGTCGGCGGGCGGTCGCTACTGGTGTTGGGTGCGTTGGGCGGTTTGCTCAGCCGTCTCACCCGCACCTTCAAACGACAACAGCAGTTGAGCGATGACGGCACGCAATGGATGGCGATTTTTCTCAGCCCGGTGTTGGGGGCATTGGTGGGCTGGGCAGGGGTGCTGATTTTGTCATATGGCAGAAACCTGTTCAATCTGGACATCCTCTTCAGCGGCCTTGTTTGGGATGCCCCACTCAATGTTACCAAGATGGCATTGGCAATTGTCTTTGGCATCTCCGAGCGTTTATTTGATAGCGTGACCTCTTTTGTGGATCAACGCTTCGTTAGCACGCTGGATAAGCCTGCCCGGTAAAAGCCGTAAGGTTGGTAACCGTTTGGTAACTGCCCCTGTGTAGTCTTCGCTCATGAAAATTAATTCTGTTCGCACCTTTCTATGTCTTGCCCTGGTTTGGGTCGGCCCGCTTGCCACAACCCCACAAGTGGCCTTCTGCGCCCAAAGGCAATCGCTCCATTCGGATGTGGCCGTGTTGCCCTGCGGCTATGGCGAAGTGAGCGGTGTCGTCACTGCGGCAGACACTGGCTTGCCCTTGCCAAACGTTACGGTGATCTCGTATGGCTATAGCTATCGCACCACCTCCACAAATGCCAAAGGCGAATATGCCTTTCAATATGCAGTTGCGAGCGGGCCGAACAAGACCACGCTGTTCTCGCTGAGCCTGGCCAACACTGGGCGCTATTACAGTTTCGACGGCACCCCCTTGTCGTCGGTCATCAGCGGCACGGTGACGACAAAGAATTTCTCGATGACGGTGGGTGCCAGCGTCGTTGGCAGGGTCAGTGCAACCGATGTGCTAACACCAAATGTGAGCGTGGAGATCAGCGCGACGGGGTCGCAGAGGAGTCAACATCATGCATTTACGAGTACCGACGCGAATGGGCGCTATGAGTTTTTGGGGGTCCCAACGGGCAGCTACAAGTTGAAATTCTCCGGCGACAGATATCCAGATACTTATTTTGGCGGTGCTGGCACGCCAGACTCCGGGACAATCATCTCGATCACCGCGCCCAACACCGTTACCGCCAACATCATCCTCTCGCCCGGAGCCACGCTAGTGGGGAATGTGATTGCCGCCGACACCGGGTCGAGACTCGGGGATGTCAATGTCGTCGCCTATTCGGTGGATGAACCGGGGGTGGTGAGCCGCAGTGCCAAACGCTACCTTACCCCTGTGCCATTCGAGATTCAAGGGTTGAGGCCGGGTCGCTACCGGCTCAGTGTCATTCCCACGTTTGGGCCGATGGGGGTTGCGGACACCGAGGATTACATCGGTCAGTATTACAACAACCAAATATCGTCTACGCTGGGTGATCTGATCACGATCACCCAACTGAACCAGACGGTGGGTGTCACGGTTGCGCTCCAACGCGGTGGTGTCATCACTGGTTTGGTCAGCGACGCAGACACCGGACTGCCCATCCCCGGCATGGCGATCACTCTCGATTTTGATAGAGTTGCGGCCAACTACAGTCTCCTGGGGGATCATCCATCAGGCGGCGGCGCTGTAACAGATGCCTCCGGTGTCTACACGATAACGGGCTTAGTTAGTGGCCGCTATGAAGTCCGCACTCCATATGACCCCTATGGTTACAGCAAGTTCTACTACAGCCAGATTTATCCTAACCACGATGTCATCACGTCTGCCGTTGCCGGAGATAGGGTAACGGTGACCGCGCCGCTGACGGTGACCAACATCAACTTCGCCCTGCACAAAATTTTTACCGGCACTGTTCTGGGGCGCGTTACCAATCCATCAGGTCAGGGCATCAGGTCTGTTACAGTAAAATTATCGCCTACCGACGCGCTAGCAAATTCCAACTATGGAACGGATTACGCTTATTCCGATGCCAATGGCTACTACACCGCGACGCTACCCACCCGCGGCTATTTTGTGAACTTCAGCCGCGACACCACTGGCTTTTGCGACGGTTGCTACAACAATCAGTTTTACACTCAACAAGACCAAACTACTGCCCAGGCCGTGCATGTGGCTGTGGGCAGCGTGGTCAACAACATCAATGCCACGTTTATCTGCGGCAAGGCTGCGCCAGCGCAGAACAAAACTTATCTGCCGCTGCTGAGGAAATAGCGCCACAAAACCCCTCGCGGGTTTGAACGCAAAGATAGTTGATCTTCAGCGTTCAAACCCGCGAGGGGTTACGTCCTACCGATACCCCTCGGCCTGCATATTAAACAGCCGCGCATACGTGCCACCCAGCGCCAGCAACTCTTGATGGGTGCCCAACTCAATCAATGCGCCTTGCTCCAACACGGCAATGCGGTCGGCCATGCGCACGGTGCTGAAGCGATGGCTGATTAAAAGCGCGATGCGCCCCGCCGTCAGTTCTCTAAATCGCTGAAAGATTTCATACTCGCGTTCAGCATCCAGTGCGCTCGTCGGCTCGTCCAGCACCAACACTTCGGCATCGCGCATAAAGGCGCGGCTCAGAGCTACCTTTTGCCATTGGCCGCCGCTCAGGCCATGACCCTTCTCGAAGCGGTGGCCCAGCATCGTTTCGTAGCCTTCGGGCAGCTCGGTCAGCACTTCGTCGGCCCCACCCTTCTCGGCGGCGCGTTCCATGCGCGGCTGGTCGTCCATCGCTTTGATCTGGCCGAAGCCGATGTTCTCTTTGACCGTGGCGTTGTAGCGCACAAAGTCTTGAAAAATCACGCCCACCCGTTCGCGCAATTCGTTCATATCAAATTCGCGCAGGTCAATGCCGTCCAACAAAATCTGGCCCTCTGTCGGGTCGTATAACCGTGTAAGCAATTTGATGAACGTGGTTTTGCCTGCGCCATTCGCCCCAACTAAAGCTAGCTTCTCACCGGGCTTTATAAACAACGAAATATTTTGGATGGCGTGCCCCTCGCGGTTGGGGTATTTGAAAGACACGTTGCGGAACTCGATGCCCTGCAAAATCTTAGCGGGCATAGGCTGGGGGTTGGTTGATTGCGGCACATTTGCGTTTAGCTCTAAATAACTAAACAAGTTGCTCATAAACAACGCGCTCTCGTAGAGCGAATTTAAGTTGTAGAGCAGCCCTTGAAACGTGCCCTGGCTTTGGCGAAAGAGCGAGAGATATAAAGTCATATCGCCCAACGTGATAGTGCCGCCCACGGCGCGATACACAATCCACCCATACGCGCCGTAGTACGCTAGCGATGCTATTAACCCAAACAACAAGCTGAGCCAACTGCGCTTCTTGGCCAGCGCGGTGTCCTCCGAATAAAACTTCCAGAAGTAATCCATGTATTGCTTCAGCAGTGGCTCACCCAAACCAAATAGCTTTACTTCTTTCACGGTGTCGTCGCTGGTCAGCAAGTACTCGTAGTAATTCATGCGGCGGCTCTCTGGCGCGCGTCGCGTTAATAGCCTGAAGTTCAGCTCACTAAATTTATTCTGCGCAATAAAAGCAGGCAGCGCCGCGCCAAACAGCAGCAGCGCGATGAACGGGCTGAACGCAAACAGCAGCACCGCAAACGACAGCAGCGTGAGAATATTTTGCACCGCCATAAAGCCCGTCGTCATAATCTGCAAGGCACGCCAGTCGGCCTCGCGTCGCGCGTTTTGCAGCTTGTCATAGAACTCGCTGTTCTCGAAAAACTGCAAATCCAGCGAGAGCGCCTTGCGAATGATGAGCGTGTTGATGCGATAGCTCAGCCGCGCATGCAGCACATGCTCCACCAGGGTGCGCCCCTGGCCCAGCACCGAGCCGAGCGTAATCAGCACAAATTCCACGGCCAGATACGGCAGCACACTTTGCAAGCCCGCTTCTACGGGCAGCTTGTTGTTGATGGCATTCACGACCCCATCCACGATGAGCTTGCCAGCCCACGCCTGCCCGGCTGGCAAGAACGCATCCAACAGCGTCAGCGTAATCATGCCTGCCGCCGCCTGTGGGTGGGCCTGCCATACCAGCTTAAACGCCCTCCATATATTGGCCGATGCGCTGTGCAGATCGAGCTTCTTGGATTCTTTCGAGTCTTCTGGGTTAGAAGAAATGATTCGCATATTGTTTAAGTTAACCGAAATAAATTGATTGAGTAACGAACAAGATTAAGGGGAAGTTTGTCGAGTCTATCGGGGCCAAACTAAAGTTTCATTCGCGGCTTCGTATCTTGGGTTGATTTATGCAAAGTAAGTGAGGGTGGCCTGTCATTCTTGCGACTACTCAATGTAGAAAATGACATGGGACTAAAGCTGCACCATCTGGCGATTCATTCGCCTGATGTATTTTCACGCAATCTATGCAATATTATTCTTGTTTGCTCTTGACCGCTTGAATGAGTGTAGCAGTATGACACCCCCAACAATCAAACCCCCGATCAAACTCCTGCTGGTAGACGATCACGAGATTATTCTCACCGGCCTGCGCATTCGCTTTGGCATCGAGCCAGACATGAACGTGATTGGTGTTGCCACCGATGGCCCCACCGCCGTGCAACAGGCTCTGTTGCTGCAACCTGATGTGATTGTGATGGATGTGCTAATGCCGCATATGACCGGCATCACCGCGGCCTATCTCATGAACAAAGTGGCACCGGGCAGCGCCATCGTGCTGATGAGCTTGATGGACAGCGAGCAAATTCAACAGCAAGCGCATGATGCTGGAGCCAGCGCCTTTATTTGCAAACAAGGCCGCACCGATCTGCTTCTCTCCGCCATTCGCAACGCAGCCGCATAAAACTGGTTTGAACACGAAGAAACGAAGAGATATAAATTCTTCGGTTCTTCGCTTCTTCGTGTTTGATGTTTTTTGCCAGATGAGTTACGAACGTTTGGGCGGCTTGAACGCTACTTCGGGGATGCGCACGCAGATGCGCGTGCCTCGGCCTAGTCCGCTGTCTACCTCGAACTGGCCCGCCAAACTTTCGGCGCGCTCGCGCATGGTCTTTAGTCCAAAGTGGCCGGGGAAATCGCCACTCGCATCAAAGCCTGCGCCGTTGTCCTCAATCTGCAACACCACGCTGTTGTCCACTGGGCGCTCCACCGTCAAAATTACCTGGGTGGATTGGGCATGCTTGATAGTGTTCTGAATCGCTTCCAGCCCGATGCGATAGATGGCCTCTTTAACGTGAATCGGCAGATCGGCTTCGCTGCCGGTTAAGTGGGTTTGCACATTAATTTTGTGGCGCGCCACCAATGCTGCAGCCTGCTTGTGGAAAGCCGCGTGCAAGCCCTCGGTTTGCAGTGATTCAGGTCGCAGTTCAAAGATCAGCGCTCGCATCTCGGCCATGCCCGCGTCGGCCAACGCCAGCACATAGTCCATTGGGTCGCGTGCTTTCGTCGGATCGCTAGAGAGTAACTCCAACGAGGTGCGCGTGCCCAGCGAGATGCCAAACAAGGCCTGCGAGACCGAGTCGTGCAGCTCGCGGGCCAAACGGCTGCGCTCGGCCATGGCCGCGGCCTGAGCCGAGCTGGCGCGCAGTTGCGCGTTCTCAATCGCCAACGCGGCCTGATCGGCAATCACCATGACCAGGTTCAAATCCTCTTGCGAAATGGTCTGTTGATTTGCAAATCCAAAACCAAAAGCACCATAGGGTTTATCTTTGATAAAAATGGGGACGTCCAAAATGCACGCAAAATGGTCTGCTATCCATTGCCTATGAACCACTTCTTCATGCGTCTTTGCACTTTTCAACAAGTCTTTCAAGTCACTATATACGACGGGTTTTTTCAAAAGAACAGCTTGGCTCATAGGCCCTTTATCGGCAGGGATATTTTGCCCGCTGCTCACATACCCTTCATCGCCCTGCACCACCTGAAGCCGAAAAACAGGAGGGGATTGCTGTGTTTGCAATTGATAGACTGCCCCGGTCGAGGCTTTCAGCAGTTGGCGCGCCTGCTCCAGAATCACACTCAGCGTCTCTTCCAACGAACGCTCCGAGTTGAGCGCGTCGAGAATATCGATCAGCCCTTCGGCCACCTGGCGGCGGCGGTCAGCTTCGGCGCGGCGCTCTTGCTCGGCAGCAAACAAGCGTGCGTTCTCAATCGCCACCACCGTTTGGTTGGCAAAGGTCATCGCCAGGTTGGCCTTTTGCTCGTTGTAAAAGCCAGGTTGGTTGCTTTGCAATGCCATGATGCCTACCAACTGGTTGCGCACCACCATCGGCACGGCCATCCACGATTTGATATGTGTGGGCAGCACCCCCATATTTGCAAAGTAGCCAGCGCGATAACACCGAGCGTCCTGCGTATCCGCTTCGGTATCCGTCACAATCGCCACGGCTTGTTGCTGAATCACGGGCAATATATGCAAATCGCGTTCCAGGTCATAAGTCCAAGTGCCCGGCATCTTCCGCAAGCCGAACTCGTTGCGATAACTGATGATGTCAAATGAAAGTTCGCTTTTCTTCAGGTTGTTTTTGTCGTTGGTCTCGCTTGTGTTGCGCATGGCTAGGATGAGGCAAGCGCGATAATCGAGAACCTCTCCCAATTGATCCAACACCAACTCCAGCAACGGTTGCAGCTCCAACGTAGAAGCGATGACGCGGGAAGCCTGCAACAGTTGAGACAGTTCGCGCGTGCGTTCTCGTACACGCCGCTCCAACACAGTGTTGGTTTGTCGTAACAGCGTTTCGGCCTTGCGTTTCTCGTCCTCAGCTTGCCGCTTGGCGCTGATGTCGGCACCCGTAAAGAAGACAAAATCGAGACCGCCATCCTCTTTTAACACCGGGATGGCGCGCCAGCCCACCAAGATTTCTTGTCCCGTCTTGGTTCGCAGGTGCATCTCGTACGAGATGGACTGCTTTCTTTCGGCTACTGCCCGATACGCCTGCACCACTTCTGCACGTTCGCGACGGGGTATGAGTTGGGAGCCAAACACGGGCACCCCGATCACTTCTTCGGGCGTATAACCAAATGCCGAGAGGGCGGCCGGGTTCATCAACACCACGCGCCCTTTGGCATCGGCGGCCACAAAAAACGTGGGCGATGCCTGAACAATCGAGGCGTTGAAATCACGCTCACGCCGCAGAGCTTCTTCCATGCGGCGGTGCTCAGTAATATCATGTTGCACGGCCACAAAACGCACACATTGGCCTTGCGCATCGAACACTGGGGCAATATCCAAATCCGTCCAATAAGGCTTGCCTTGTTTGGTGTAGTTCACCATCTCGCCACGCACAGGTTCCAGCGCCTTAAGCGCAGTGCGAATCCGATTCAGCACAGCGCGGTCTGAATTCGGGCCTTGCAAGATGCGCGGGGAGCGGCCTATCACCTCTTCTGGTTTGTAACCGGTTTGGGTTTCCAGCGCAGGGTTGGCATACACAATGCGCGGCCCAGGTGCATCAATCGAGTTCGCTTCAGTGATGAACACCACATCGCGCATTCGTTCGACGACGCTGCGCAAAGCCAGTAGCTCTTGCTCGGCTTGCTCGCGTGCTAGACGGTTGGCCTGCGCATCCAGCTCAGCGCGCTCCAGTTGGGCACGAAGTTGCCCAATTAATATCTGGGTGCGCTGTTCTATCTCCGAGTCAAGGGTCATCATGAATTCCTCTATGTACTGCTTTTGTGTGTTGCTGTGTGCTGCTACAGGGTGTCTGCGAATGTCTGCGTTAGTCGTTGCGCTCTGGTGCTGTCCGCGAATCTGCATTCAGGGGCACAACCAACATAATCATAGTGCCATTGTCACGAAAGTAGAACCCAGAGGATTCGCGTGAAAGCGCGTGCAAAAAAGCTCGCCTATACGCACCAAAATATCGCGCAGCCGTTGAGAAGTATTGAGAGGTGGCGACCTGACCTACCGGCAAAAATGCCGTGAGCGGTGTGCGTGATGCAAAAAACGATGTAAACGTCATAGGCGGTGGCGCAAAAGGCGCGATCAGGCCTTAGTATGACGACGAAAGTCCTAATTTATATCGTTCAATAGATGTAATTTGCACGTAATTTGCTAATAATCGCCCCCGGCGGGACTCGAACCCACAACCTCGGCATTAGAAGGGCCTTGCTCTATCCATTGAGCTACGGGGACTTAAACAACTCTACTCGGCTACAGGCCGAATGCCATTGTACACAGCACGACCACCCAATTGCGCAAGTATTTCTGCCGGTCTTCGGTTCATCCGGGCAGCCATTTCTAGTGAGGTGAGGGGCTGGTTATTATTGACGAGGAAGACGCGAAACGCAGCCTCGGCCACGGGCGTGCGCGATGTAATAAAGTTCGGATCGTTGACGTTTTGGGTGCGGATGGTGTGCAGCACAGGGTCAACCTGCGTCACCTCAGCCGTCATCACATCAAGATAGTCGTAGAGCTCGCTCGTCTGCGAATCTGTAAAGCGCTCTTGTTGTTCCGGCGTCAGGCACTTGAAAATAAGCACCTTCACGTCTTGTCCGTTCTTCTCAAACCACGCGTAATCAATGTGGAACTTTGTATTCTCAGTTGGTCGAAACAGCCTCATCGTAAGCAATCATACCAGAGGGGGTTACAAGAATTCTCGGTGAGATAATCGTTCACAAGAACTTGGCAAGACCCTGAGGAGCAATAAACTTGCAGATGAATGAACCCCTACGTGAATCGACACGTGATTCGGATGAGATAGAAATTGACCTAAGAAAATATGCGGAGCGACTGTGGCGTGGACGGCTCACTATTATTTCGCTGGCCGTCGTCGGTGCTATTTTGGGCGGGCTGTTTAGTTTTGCGTTCCCACCAGGCTACGAAGCGGTGGCGGGTATCGCCATCGTCAAGAGCCGGACGGATATCGAATTTGACCCACGCGTCAAAACCCTCTCTCCTGATGATTTAGCCGCCACCAGCGCCGATGCGCGCCGAAATGCCCTGCTTACCCTGGTTAACAGTGGGCAGGTGGCAGAGCAAGTATTGGCCGAGGTTGGCAGCCAGCTTGAGCAAGATGATCGCACCCCCGCCAAGTTATTGCGCACAGTCAAAGCCGAATTAGCCCAACGAGGCGATTTCATTCTGATTCGTGTTCAGCACAAAGACCCGCAAATCGCGGCCAAGATCGCGAATGTTTGGTCGACGCGCTACGAGCTATACGTCAACAGTATTTACGGATCGGGCCAACCCAACTATGCCAACTCGGTAAACATCGAAGTGCAGCAATCTCGTGACAACTACGAGAAATCGCAGAAGGCGCTGGAAGATTTTCTCGCCAGCAACAAGATCGGCGTGCTCAGGCGCGAAATCTCGGACACACAGCAGATTGTTGATAGTTTGTCTACCGAGCGGCTATCTTCTATTACCGCCATCATCGGCAAGCGGCTGAACGCACGCACCGCTGTCATCGAGCAATACCTCGATGCACAAACGCTGGCCTCCGGCAGCATCATCTCGGCGGCAGCCCAGTCACAAGTCAACATCCTCGCCAATTACTACGCCACCCAAACAGAATTGGAGCAGTTGTTAGAAGAGACGCGTGCGCTGCGCGACCAAACCGCCAGCGGCGGCCCAGCCAGCAGCCGTAGCAACAGCCTAGCCATTGTGTTGCTTAAGGCACGCGCCTTTGCAGGCACAGGTGATCTGCCCAGCAATTTGCAAATCAATCTCAGCGGCGTGGGCGACCTGCAACAAACCAACGAAGACCTAGTAAAAGATTTGGATGCGCTGATCACCGTTTTAGTTGCGCGCCAGAAATTTGTCGCAGGGCAAATAGATAAACTTTCGAAAGATTTATCGCAGGGCAAGGGGTTTAGCCTGCCTGCCACCAACGGCGATAGCACGCCCTTGCAGCAAGCTGCGGCGGAACAAGCCGCCAATCTCTTCACGCTCAAAGGCATCAAAGCGCTGGTGCCAGAATCGGCTATGAACAGTGGTGCCGCGCTGACCAGCTTGATCGATCAGTACGCCCTCAAGCTAAACAAAGCCGAAAGCCAACTGGAAGCCGAAGAAGCCCACAAGCAAGACTTGACCGAGCAGCGCGATTTGAACCGTGATGCTTACACAACGATTCTGAAGAAGCAAAACGAAGTGCGCATCTCCGGCACGCTGTCTGGCAGCGAGGTGCGCTTTGCTTCATCTGCTGTAGTGCCCGACCAACGCGTCACCTCTCGCCTTGTGCCCATTGCGGTGGGCTTTTTGGTAGGGGTGTTGATTGGGATTGTGGTTGCCTTGATTCGCGGGGCTACCGGAGATGGTGCGCGCGTCATCGGCAAAGCCGCCCGAAATTTAGTAAGTGGTAAATAGGGAATAGGCTCGAAGAGGTAAGGCGTGCCTCACCTCTTCGAGCCTATTCAAGCCTAAATTAATCGCCCAAGTGCCAGTAGTTGTCGCCAACAGGCACGTAGTTACCAGCAGCCACCAACGCAGCAAACACGGTCTTAGGGGCAGCGCGGGTAACCAGATTAACAGCCGCATACAACGTGCGGGCATGCACATTGCCCTGCGGGCTGAGCTTAGATATTTCAGGAAAGGCATCCCGTACGGCCTGAGCCACATCACGCGGTTGATCACCTCGTAGCGAGTCCAACACTTTGGGATCATCAGCAAACAGCGCCATTAGCTCATCAAACTCGCAAGACACGGCACGTTGCGCCGTCTCCAGGCGCAAGCGGTTGTCTCGGCTGGAAGCCACACGCACCCATTCGCGCCGAGGGCGGCGGCGCTTGTAATCCATCAGCACCACGTTCTCCTCTGGCCCACGCGAAAGCTCGATGTAGGCCCCCGCTGGAATCTCATGCTGCTTAAACCAATCGGCCAGGCCAAAGATGTAGCGCCCTTTTTGCACCAGCCACACGGTGTAATCGCGGCTGGTCACTTTGTCGCGGAAGGTTAGCGGAATGCGCTTCTTCACCACCAGCGGCAGCACTGCGCCAGTCTTGGTTGCCCACGGCAACGTGCCTGCACGGCGGTGTGGGAATGTAAGAACAAACGAAGCACTTTCAGCAGATTGAATCTCGATTGCGGGGTCAAACTCCAATTCGTCATCCAACTCTGTAGCCAGCGTCAGCAGTTCCTCGCTTAAGGTGACCAAGCCACCCGCGTATTGCGTGGGCACCAACGAAGCAGGCAATTGGCGCACCTCAGCTGGCTCCAGGCGGCGCAAGAACCAGGCCGGGCGTTCGTTCAAGCTGATCTCATCGAAGCGTTCATCGCGCGCTAACGCTGCGTTTAGAGAAGCCTCTTGCACGCCACCTGCAATATCCGGCGGCAAGCCCAAATCGTTCAGCAATGCATCGGTGGTGAGGGGGCCGCCGTTGGACATGTCCAGCACGGCTTCGGCCAGGTTCAAATGGCCCACGTTCACCTCGGCCATCATGGCCCGCAGGAACCATTCATCTTTGATGCGAATGAAGTCGTGGCTTTTCTCCAGTGCAGCGTTCACCGCAATCGCCACATGTTCACCATGCGTTTCGATGAGTTGCTCTGGCGGTTGCAACTCAGCTTCGTCGGAGAAGGCGCTGGGGTCCATGTCGTTTAGGCGATGCACCCCCGAATAATTCGCAGCAAATTCACG
>JAYTNY010000146.1:0-2137 GCA_043748055.1 Roseobacter sp. | reverse complement strand
GCCAAGTCGATGGGGCCTTCAACCACGATCACCCCCTGCACGGCATGCCCTGCACACATCGGCAGCTTATGCACCAAACCATCCGGCAACCCCAGATACTTGGGCGATTGACCGGAATGCGTGGCTCTGCCGATCAGAAAGGCAATCTCACCCGCGGCATTGCAGATCGGAAAGACGATCCGGTTTTGCATCAACTCACCCCGCACACCGATCAAGCCGATCTGTGCGGCCAGGCTCAAGCTGTGCCCAGACGCATGCAGATGGCGGGCCAGAGAACCATCCGCATAACCTACCATCAGCCGCTGGATCGTTACCTCTGCGACACCGCGCTCCGCAAGTTGGTTTTGCATCGTTGGCGCATTCGCAAGGATAGTTGCGTAATGGGCAACAGTCGCCTCCAGCATATGTTTGACCTCAGGCAATAGGTCAGTTGGTGGCGGTTGGACAGCCGGGCGAACAATGACTCGCCGTGACGGCATTTCGGAATGTCCTGGCATGAATCGCTCACGCAATAACTGACAAGCCGCCTTGAAATCGAGGTGCTCGACCAACATCACCAAATCGATCACGCTGCCGTGTCTCCCACAAGCGAAACAGTGAAAGTGATCCTCTGGCTGCCCACGCTCATACAACGTAAACGAGGGGTTACGATCGCTGTTCTCACCACATAGACAACGGCAAACCTGCAACTGCCCGCGTTTGCGAAGGTCGCCGTACTGCGCCGCAACATCGCTCAGACGCACTTGTTGTTTGATCTCAGCAATGGGTGTCATTGCGAACCTCCTTGTAGCATCTGCTCCCATCTCGGCAGCGCGAACTGCACCGAATCTGCTGGCAGTCCGCGCAAAAACGAGGAAGACGCAGTCGGTCGGCCATTGCGAGTCTGCGCATACGAGATGCACAGCACATCCGTGGCACGGGTGAAGCCAACATAGGCCAGCCGCAATTCCTCCTCAAGCCCCCGGCGTGTGTCACGGGCCTTGTAATGCGGGAGGAGTCCCTCCTCCATGCCAACCAGAAACACCAATCGGAACTCAAGCCCCTTGGCATCGTGCAGCGTCAGCACACTCACCTGATTCTGTGCCAGCGCGGACAGTGGGTTTTCACCGCTCCACAGCGCCATCTCATCCAGAAAGTCGCCAATATGCGCCCAAGGTTCGGCCAGTTCGCGTAAGGCCGACACCCGCATCAGCGCATCGGCCAACCCTGTTGCCGAGTGATGGCGACGCAAGTGGCGGCTGTAAGCCAAGCCATCGTCGGCCAGAATATAGTCAATCAACTCGACCACCGAACACTCCTTGCGTTCGTCCAACTGCAACAGTACGTTCTGCAATTGAATAACGCTTGAACGCTGTTCTTCAGTCAGCGCGGATAGGCGTTCTGCGTCAAACAGATGCTCTGCCAGCAACTCACCAGATTTGTCGGCAAGCATTGCTTGCACAGCAGAGGGCAGCCAGCCGTGCACACCCGCAATAGCGTGCAGCGATACTGGATCCGCAGTGAAGTCCTGCGCCAAACTCAGCAACGCCAACAACTGTTTGATCTCAGTGTGGTTAAAGAAACCGCCGCGCCCCACAATCGTGTAGGGCACCTTGGCTGTGGCAAAGGCATGTTCAATGGGGCCAAGCTGGGCGTTGGTGCGGCACAGCACGGCACAATCGTCAAAACGAGCGCCGCCGCGATTCACTGCCTGGCTAATCGCCTCAGCCACCATGAGCGCCTCGCGTTGCTCGCAACTCTGGCGCACCAGCGAGATGGCCTGCCCTGCCGGCCTCATAGCAATCTGCCGCCGACCGTGTGCCCGCATCAGCGCATCGCCGAGCGCCACGATTGTCGCGCTCGAGCGATAGTTGTGCGGCAGATACACCTCGTGCGCCTCCGGGAAGTCGGTCCGAAACCGGTCAAACCCATCCGCGCCCAGCGCACCACGAAAGGCAAACACACTTTGCGCGGCATCGCCAATCACGGTGAGTTGCCGATGCCGGTCAGCCAGCAAACGCAGCAGACGGTACTGCGCTGCGCTCAAGTCCTGCATTTCGTCGACCAAAATGCATTGCCAGCGCGATTGATAAAACGCACGCGCTTCTGGGTGTGTCTCCAGCAAACGAATCGGTTTAAGAATGAGATCGTCAAAGTC
>JAYTNY010000145.1:0-2099 GCA_043748055.1 Roseobacter sp. | reverse complement strand
GCGGGTTGCCAAATGCCAAAGTCCAGCGTCAGGTTGTCCTCTGGCAAACCGATTGCGCCCACCAAGACGGCATGGCTGCGCACCACGCTGCCTAGCAACAACACGCCGTTGTCGTCGTCGTCCACGCCGTTGTCGGGCGCAGCGCTGGTGCCGACATTTTGGCTACTAAGATACATGGGTGGCAACACAATTTCGATGCTGTATGCGCCAGGGACAAGAGAATCTAACACATACTTGCCGCGCGCATCGGTTCGGGTATAGCCAACCACAGCGGTATTGCCGCTGGTGCTTTCATCCAATAACCGCACCAACACATTGGGCACACCCGTTTCGCCGCTCTCTCGCAATCCGTTGTTATTCAGATCGTTAAAGACCTGGTTGCCCAGCTTGAGCGACAAAGCATCCGGCGCATGAGAGGGCGCTGGGGCGGGCAACTGGGTGAAGGTAGCGATGGCTGTGCCGCGAGGGGTAAACAAAGCCAACATGACGGCGAGCGCCAAGCCAGCCCGAGCAAAAGTACGCAACACAGAGCCGTTTTACTCCAGCCCGGTCAGGTAAACATCGGACATTTACCTAGCTTGAGGACTGGTAACATGGGCAATGCACCCAAGATTTATGTACGAATCTGCGGATGCACATACCCCAACCTAAACCATGTCCCGCTCCAGGCTCTACTCAACAGAAGCAATTGTTTTGCGGCGCAACGATTATGGCGAAGCCGACCGCCTGCTGACGCTGATGACGCCGCATTTAGGCAAGCTGCGCGTGATGGCGAAAGGCGCCCGCAAGATCACCAGCCGCAAGGCCGGGCACATCGAGCTGTTTACCCGCACAACGTTATTAATTGCCAAAGGTCGCACGTTCGATATCGTCTCGCAGGCCGAGCTGATTGAGACATACCGGTTATTGCGCGAGGACATGCAACGCGGCAGCTTGGCCCATTATTTTTGCGAGCTAGTAGACCAGTTTGGGCAAGAGGACAACGAAGACGAAGCACTGTTTAACTTGCTGGCCAACGGCCTGCGTTGGCTGTGCGATGCGCCAGATGCCAAGCTGGCCGCACGCCACTTCGAGCTAAAGCTGCTTACGCTTTCGGGCTACGAACCGCGTTTGTTTCGTTGTGCCGTAACCGATGCGCCACTGGAAGCTGATCAACTTTCAAACTCCAACTCAAACTCAAACGCAGCGGTACATCTCACCGCCTTCTCCCCGCAACAGGGCGGTGTGTTGTGTAACGCCGCAGCGCGTCAGGCCCGCGAGGCCGTGCTGCTCACCCCCAGCGCGCTTAATTTGTTGCGGGCGCTGCAAACAAAATCTTTTGAGGCGATTCAAGAGATACAAGTGAGTGACGATCTGCACAGCCAGATCGAACGCACCATGCAACGCTATATGAACTATGTGCTGGAACGCGCGCCGAAGAGCGCGTTGTTGCTGAAGCAGTTGAGCCGATAGTTAAACCAGCAACGCCTTCTCGTGCTTCAACAGCCATTCTTTGGCGGGCAGCCCGCCGCCATAGCCCGTTAGCTTGCCATTGGTGGCAATGACGCGGTGGCACGGGATGATGATGCTGATGGGGTTGCGCGCATTGGCGCGGCCCACGGCGCGCGCGCCTGCTATCTTCTTCAGCTTGCGGGCAATCTCGGCATAGGTGGTGGTCTGGCCCAGTTCTACCGCCAAGACATGCTCGAGTACTCGGCGCTGAAAGGGCGTACACATGCTCATGTCCACCGGCACATCAAATGTTTTGCGCTTGCCCGCAAAGTATTGGCGCAGTTGAGTTTTGGCCGCGTTCACCACTTTGTTCGCAGCGCCCACTGGTGTATCCGTTGGCACAAACTTCACCGCCGTAATCGCCTCACGCGTGCCTTCAATTAATAGGGTGCCAACGGGGGAGTGCAAAAGAGCTTGGAACATGGGTGATGGGGTGAATAGGGATTGGTGATTGGCATCGCCATAATCACCCATCACCAATCCCTAATCTCTATTCACCAAAATTATAATGTCCGCGTGACTTTATCCAATGACCGCCTCCTCGATTTGTATCGCCAACTCGTGCTCATTCGCCAATTTGAACTGCGCGCCATCGATGAGCGGCGGCA
>JAYTNY010000144.1:0-8946 GCA_043748055.1 Roseobacter sp. | reverse complement strand
GGCGCGTAAGCCGCTGAACTTGGTGATGGTGCTGGACACATCGGGCAGCATGAAGGGTGGCAAGATGGAGAGCATGAAGCAGGCGGCTCGGCAATTTGTGCAGCAGTTGAACGACAATGATTTTCTGACGTTGATTGCGTTTAACAGCTTGCCAACGGTGATGCTGGAACACGAGTTGGTGAGTAACGCACGCGAGACAGCAATAGCGAATATTGAGGGCTTGACGGCGAAGGGCGGCACGGCGATGTTTGACGCGATTGGCGATGCGGCAGATGTCATCGCGCTGAACAACTCACCACGCCAAAGCAACATTATGGTGGTGCTGAGCGATGGCTTGGACACCAACAGCGTGCGCTACAAATTTGGCGAGCCATTGACGACGCTGGCCGCGAGCAACAACACTAGCCTGTATACCATTGCGTATGGTGGCGATGCGGATGCGAACGTGTTGGGCAATTTAGCGACGCAGAGCAACGGTAATTTTTATGTGGGTAGCGAGGCGAACATTGCAGGAATTTACGAGGAGATGTCTACGGCGTTTGGTGGCAATGTGGGGATTGGGCGGTGAAAAGAGTGAATGGGGAGTGGTGATTTGTGATTCACCACTCCCCATTCACTCGTGTTTGTGGGCGCGACAGGGATCGAACCTGTTACCTCTGCGATGTCAACGCAGCGCTCTAACCATCTGAGCTACGCGCCCGTGTTTATTTGGGCTTCGTAGTGAAGATTATAGCAGTTGCGTGTTCTATTTGATGCGCCAATACAGGCCGTCTTTGCAATCCAGATACTTCTCGCCGATTAAATAGCGGCGTAACGAGGCGAAGTCGTCGTGATATTGCTTGAGCAATTCGTTCACTTGCTTCTCGGTGTAACGCTTGCGCCATTCAAATTTATGGGTCAACCAGCGCAGCATGGCGTGGCGTTTCTTAAGCTGCGCAGGAATTTCTTTCAGCCGCCCATCCACCACAAAGCCAGCCAACACTTTTTGGTCGTATTGGGCCGTGTCGTTTTTTAGGCTGAAGGTGTTGCGTTTGGCATCGTAAGCCAGATACTCATTCTTTAGCAGCGACGCACGAACCTCTGCTGGGTTGTTGTGAAAGTAGCGTTGAATCACGGCATCGACTTGCTCCACTGTATAAGTCAACTCTTTGTTAAAGCGGTGACCCATCAACTGCCAGACAAGTTGCAGGGGTGACGCTCGCTCTAGTTCATCGGATGGCAGATTGACGCGACCCTCGTGCAGATAGCCTTGAACGGCTAAGCCACCTGGCTTTGGAACTTGATATGTGGATTGAGTCAGTGCATCGGGGTTGAAGTTGGGCAACTGCGCCAGTGGCGAATCGGCACGCCAGTAGGCACTGCCATCGCGTTTGCGGCCCAGCATCTTTAGGTCGGCCATGTAGCGGCGCACGGTAGTAGGCTCGTGCATGCAATACGTCTCCAAGATGTTAGCGACTTGTGGCTCGGTGTAGCGGGTGTCCTTCACAAACTTCTCGCGCAGCCACTCCATCACCAGTGTTAGGTTGCGGCCTTTGGAGTAGAACCCGATGCGGCCTGGTTCGTGCATTAGTTTTGCCACCAATGCATCGGGGTTGTCCGTTAGTGTGTTTGCCATCTGGCTGAGGGCTTCAGGTTTGAGAAGCGATTGGGCCATGTGCTGCAAGTGCTCGGTGTTGAGCGAGTACACGCTGTAGTACTGCTGCGCCTCGGCGCGCACCAAACCTGCTTTTTGCAGCTTGCTGAGGTGGTGCGAGATGGTGGGCGAACCCAGCCCCAGCAGGTGGGCCAGTTCTTCGACACTGCGTGGTTTCTGGGCCAGCACCCCGATGATTTTTAGGCGAGATTCATCGGCCAGGGCCTTGAAGAATTCCAGCAAGGGTTCGGGTGGGGTGTTCATACTTTGTCTCCAGCGATTTTAATTTCGTAGAATCAATTCGATATTGATAGAATTGATTCTACGAAAAAGAAAAACGATGTCAATAGGCAAATAAAAAGACGAAGCAAATAGGCTTCGTCTTTTTGGGGCAGTGATATCAAGGATCGGAGCGCTCCGCTCAAATCTCTAGGCCTGCGGGGCCGATTTGCGTTTGAGGAGCTGCACGCGCTTCTCCTCGCCTGCCAAAAAGCGTTTGATGTTGGGGCGGAGTGTAAGCGTGCAAAGCAAGACGATGCCCCAACCAAAGACGACATAGGCCCAGGGCACTTGCCCATTTAACGCGCCGATGGTGAAGACGACCGCAACCGTGAGGGCCGCCGCAACGGTCGCCATGAAGGCGTAGCCCAACACAAACAGGATGAAGACGCCGATGACCAACGCCGGCACACCCCCCATCACCCAAAACGCCAGGCCGGTGCCCACGGCGGTGGCACCACCCGCGCCGCCCTTGAAGCCCAAGAAGAGCGAGTGATTGTGACCCAGCACCACCCCCAGGCCAGCCAGGGCCTCGGCCCAGCCCAGCGTGCTGCCCCCCACCAGGTTGCGCACGATGAGCACGGTGATGGCGCCTTTGAAGACATCTAGCATGGCGGTGAGCAGGCCGGGCACAAAGCCCGCAGCGCGATAGGCATTGGTGCCGCCGGTGCGCCCGCTGCCCACCGTTCGCAGGTCTACACCTTTGACGAGCTTGACGATGATCCAGCCGAAAGGGATGGAGCCGATGAGGTAGCCGAGCAAACCACTGATTAAGCTAATGAAGATGGGGTTCATCGGCCTTACTTTACAACAAGCGCAATTCGGCGCAATTGCGTGTGCCGAGAGACGTGATGAGATAATCTTTAGCATGATTTCGGAGTCCATGCAGGACTACCTCAAGACCATTTACGAGCTGCGCCAGCGCAGTGGCCGCGCCACGACTAATGCGTTGGCCGAGAAGCTGGGTGTGGCGGCGGCCTCGGTGACGGGCATGATCAAGAAGCTGGCTGAGATGAAGCTGGTGGCCTATGAGCCGTACCAAGGAGCGACGCTGACGCAGGCGGGCGAGAAGATGGCGTTGGCGATTGTGCGGCACCACCGCTTGATTGAGGTGTATTTGACTGAGGCGATGGGCTACACCTGGGATCGGGTGCATGAAGAGGCTGACCGCCTTGAACATGCCATTAGCGATGAGTTTGCAGACAAAATTTCGAGCTTGTTGGGCGACCCAAAGATTGACCCGCACGGCGACCCCATCCCCACCAAAGACGGCACGGTGGCTGCGTTTTCGGTGGACACGCTGGACTTGGTGCCCGTGGGCCAGACGGTGCGCGTGGAACGGGTGCGCGATGAAGACCCGTTTGTGCTGCGGCTGGTGGCGCAACTGGGGTTGATGCCGGGCACGGTGATTCTGGTAGGGCAGCAGGGCGCCGAGATGGTCGTGGAATTTGAGGGTGGCCTGCAAAAGAGTGTGGGGCAGGGCCTGGCGCAAAATATTTTTGTGACCGCGCGCTGATGCCGCGCGCTGATGACAGTGCTAGGCATAAAACTGGGCGATGCTGATGAGCGAGAGCGCGTTGAGGGCGACGAAGGCCGCCACGATGAACCCCGTGCCTAATCGTCTCAGTTTCGTAGATGAGGCCTGATTGATTAGAGTGACCCATCCCCCGTTTACAGCTAGCAGCAACGGCACAACTGCGGGGTAGGCATAGCGGGCGGCAGGGAACCAAGTGCCGAGGAAGAGTACATAAGTGGCACGCGAAAACGCAGCGACGCAACAGACCAGCCCCACAAGTCCTAGTACAGCCAGTGCATGGCCGCTTGTGCGCCAATAAGCTGTGCGGCCTGGGCCGAAGGTTAACCCATAGGCGCTGCACAGGACGCTGGTGATGAGCAGGGCATTGAGCAATGGATAGAGAGCCAGGGTATTTAAGGTAACGTGCCCCCATGCAAACCGCGCCCAAAAGGTTTGAAGCGACAGGTTCATGATGCTCTCAACATAGCTTCGCAATGTGTTCGGGTCTAGCACGATGCCGAGGAAGTGGTTGGGATTGAAGGCTGGGTTTTGGGTCAGAAAATGTTGCCAATTTGTTTTAATCCGTGCTACCCCGTTTTCGGCAGATGAATTTTGGATTAGATTGGCTTCGTAAAGTGCAGGTTGCGAAGCAGCATCGAATTCACCTGGGGCAAACACGACATCGTCGTAAAAAATTGCGCTGGAAATTGCGTTGTTAGGTTTGTAGAGCGCCAGCCAAATGCGCTGTGCATCCAAGGGAATGGTTGCGGTAAAGCTGTGAAATGTGGGCTGAGGTGTGAGTTGAATGGTTTTATAAATACTGGATGCGAATGTGGTTTCGATGATAAGAACAGGGGTGTAACCGGTTTGGGATTGAGCGGATTCACTCCAGACCCAGGCTCCCAGTGTGGCTGTTTGTCCGTGCAGCGCCTTCACGATATCTGCCGAGACCACCTGCTGGATTTGCATGTATGTGCCGACAGCAGGGTCTAACGCAAAGGCGTAATAGCCTGTCTGCGCCTGGTTTGTAGCGCGGCGCACCCCACTTTCTTGCCCGCCAAAGCGCAGCCAACCGCGTGCATCATCCCATTGCGTGCTGGCGAGAAACGCAAATACAATTGCCAGGCCCAGCGCAGCCCAAACCACCATGCGCCCGCGTTGTTTGAGCAAAGACAAAGGGAGCGCCATCGCGAGTGCTGCGATAACAGGGTAGGTGGCGGTCTTTGTCCAGTAGCAGACTACTGACCAGACCCCGCACCAGATCAACCCGCCCAGCGAAAAGTCGCGCTGGATGAGGCGAACCATGCCCCAGATGAGCAGTGTTGCAAACGCGACTGCGGCTGCATCGTTGTTGACAGCGGTCATGATGTCGGCATAGGCAGGCAGCAGGGCCAGGCAGATGGGCATAAGCCAGCGCAAGGCGCTGTGCGGATGAGTGAGTTCTCGGAGGGTTCCCCAACATGCGACGATGCTGACTAAAAACAAACACAACGAAACTGCGCGCGCCGCATAGAGTTGTTGGGTGATGTCGACGGCACTCAGAAGGCGAAGCGGTAGTGCGGCCAGCCAGTAATAAACAGGATAGCTATCCACCTGCGAAAGGCCAATGTTGATGGGTTCGGTTTCTAGTAAATCGGATGGCTGGCCAGTACCAAGATAGAAACCATGTGTAATCATCGAGGTGGCAACTTCGCGCCGCATGACGGAATCAACATCGCCTGGCTGGGGCAACGCCGGGCGATGCGCAATGAGCCAAGCGAATTCAAAATGACCTGGTTCGTCGTAGTGTTGCCAGGGCGGGACGATAAACAGATAGAGCAGACCGTTGATGCAAGCCAGAGCGAGTGACACCCACAGGCTGGCGCGATCTGATCTCAGAAAACTCAATACGCCCCTTTGCCTCGTAGTACCACCCACACCGTCTTCAGAATAATTTGCATATCCAGCATCAACGAGTAATTGCGGACGTAATAAATATCTTCTTCGGTGTTCAGATGCATGGGTTTATCGGAGCGGCCGTTTACTTGCCACCAGCCGGTCATGCCTTGCGGTACAAGCAGGCGTTCGTGTTGCCAGGGTTCGTATTTCGCCACCAACATGGGCAGCTCTGGGCGTGGGCCAACCAGGCTCATATCGCCAAAGATGACGTTGAGCAGTTGAGGTAACTCGTCTAGGCTGGTGCGGCGAATGAAGCGCCCGACGCCGGTGACGCGCGGATCGTTGCGGCGTTTATGAATCACATGTCCATCGGTCGTATGTTGCATGACTTCGCTGAGGCGTTGCTCGGCATCGGTGTACATCGAACGAAATTTATACATGCCAAACATGCGCTTGTTCTCACCCACCCGTTGTTGGCGGAAGAACACTGGCCCATGCGAATCCAGCTTGATGGCGATGGCGATGGCGACCATGACCGGCGCGATGGCAATGAGGCCCAGACCAGCGGCTGCCACATCGATGGTGCGCTTGATGGCGCGCTGATAACCGGTCAACGAGGCGGGATCGAGTTGCCCTTCTTGCTTGCGCATTCGGCGGAGGACGCGCAATGCAGTGTGAAAGCCAAACATGAGCACGAAATGGGCGATGTAAAAGTAGACCAGCAAAAAGCGCGAGGTGTCGCGGGCGGTGAACAGGATGGCAAAGCCGAGCAACACCGCCGCAACCACGGTGGATACGGTGAGAATTTGATATTCGTCGATGGCGCGATATGTGCGCTGTGGGTCGTAGAACGACAGCAATAACAGTGTGATGGGATAGACGATGAGCGCTACTTTGAGGAGGGTGCTGATGTAGATGGGAGGCACCAGAGGCTCACCGAAAGGCAGGTTTAACCTCAGCCAACTAGCCAATAGGACAGCCAGGGCCGTGAGCGCCAGATGCGCGGCAAACTTGAGGATGATTAGGCGAAGATTGCGGTTTGTCATATCCGTTAACCCACTAGGACGAAGCCGAAATGTAATTAAATTATAGGACGTGCGCAAAAGGGCCAACAACATATGCCAGACACTCTCGGTGGCCTGCCCCAAAAGCCAACCCTGCTAAAGCTGAACCACTACAGCCATTTTTGTTTAAGAATACGCAATAAGAATAGCGGATTTCCAATTAAGTAGCGCCGCCAAAGTCGTCGTGGTTCGATGATAAGCCGCGCCAGCCATTCCAGCCCATTATCCGTCATCCATCTTGGCCCGCGTGGGATACGACCCGATACGTAATCGAATAAGGCACCCACGCTGATAATCACTTTGATATGGGTGAGGCGATGCACGTTGGCGTGAACCCAGGCCTCTTGACGCGGCATACCCATGCCTACCAGCAGCACGGCTGCGCCAGAGTCATTGATCTGGTCAACGATGACTTGGTTTTCCGGGCCATGCGCCTCAAAAAAACCATGATGAGTAGTTACGGCGAGTACTTGCGGCTGGCACTGTTGTTTGAGCGCTTGCATCGCAGCCTCGGCCACACCCGGCTGTGCACCCAGAAGATATAGGCTGGCTTTGCGTTTGGCACATTCTGCAGTCAGTTGCTCAATCCAATCGGGCGGGGTGAGGCGTGCGGGCAAGTGGATGCCCAAGAGCCGCGCGCCCCACTGCATCCCGCGCCCATCGCAAATCACCAGGTTGGCAGCGTTCATGGCTTGTTGCAGCGCCGTATCACTGGCGGCCAAATTGATGGCGTGCGCATTGGCATACATCACAACGAGTTGATGAGAATGATCGAGCGCATCGGTGACGTGCGTCATGAGCAACGGCAGAGTCAATGCATCAACCCGAACGCCACAAACCGTGGCATGCAGTGGTTTGATGGGTTGGAGCGCATCTTGAAAAGGTGGGGTGTGGGTTGTGTCAAGCGGACGTGTCGTTGCTCGCGCAATCCAACTCCATACTAGCCACAAAGTGACGTTGACGCCATACACCAGCGCATACAGCACACTGCCAAAGATGATGCCCTCGGAGCGCCCCATGCCGAATAACGCGAACACACCTATCGCCACCAATGGGAACAACCCGATGTTGGCGGGCACGGTAGACAACACAAGCCCCATTTGAATGGCCAGCATGAAGAATAATTGTTGAGGCCAACTGAGCGACAAATTGAGGGCGAGGGTGAGCGCCACATTGGTGCCGATGCCCACCAACCAGATGGCCGCGCTCAGCCCCAATAGTTCCAGCCAGATGCGCGGGCGATGCAGGTGATGTTGAACGTGGTCGGGCAGAATTAAACGATCATCGGAGAGATGCGTTTGCCATGCGGCAGGCAGCCGCGCCAACACGCGCTTGCGCCAAGACGCTGGGCGTAATGTGATCAAGCCGCCCATCAACAACAACCCAACTAACCCGACCAAGCCAGCGCGCAGTTGCACGGTGTAGGCGTTGGGTGGCAAGGGTGCCGCCACGAGTGCGAGTGCTATGCCCGCGAGCACCAGCGAATCCGCGCTCTTCTCTAGCAGAATGGTTGTGGCGGCCCAGATGACACTGCGGCGTTTGTGCGGGCTGGGTTGGGCGACCATTTGCCACACTCGCCAAATATCTCCGGCGCGAATGGGTGAAAGCCAGTTGATGATTTGTCCATCCATCAAAACCTTACCTGTGGTGGCAATGGGGATAGATGATTCGATGCTGAGCAGGTGTTGCCACCGCAGCAAACGCAGGCTTTGGCTGATGAATAAGCTGAGCGCAGCGATGACCAATTCAGGCAGACGAGCCGATTGCAACCCGCGCACCATTTCGGCCAGCGGAAAGTCGTGCATGCTCCAACGCGCCAACGCAGCAAATAGCAAGACCGAGAGAACCAACCAGACTACCTTGGCAAAGGTGGGCTTGCGAAAGGCAAATAAAGTGCGCAGGTTGGGTTGTATTGCTTCGTGTTGCGCGCGGGGTAAATCGTCCACTTACAAGATTATACGAGCCACGCGCTAACATAGGCCGTATGTTGAGACGGTTGAAACGAGTGATGCCTGCGCTGTTGCGCTGGGAATGGTTGATTACGCTGGCGCTGACGCCGCTGTTTATTGCGCCATTGGCGGTGCCGCTGCTTACGGTGGCCGCTATCAGCATGGTGCTGGGGCTTACCGTGTTGCGCGGGGTGGTTAATCGCAACCAACCCAAAAGCACCAGCCAAAGTACACCCCTTTTTTCGACCATGCTGGATGTTCCTATTGTCATTCTCTTGCTCACGTTGCCCGGTGCCTTGTGGGCTGTGGCAGATTGGGCTGCATTTATCCCAGCCTTCAGCCATTTCATGTATGGCATTGTGATGTATTACGCTACCGTGCGCTGCCTGCGCATGGGCGAACAACGCCAGATGTTAGCGGGGCTTACTGTTCTGGGTGTAGGGGTGGCGCTGATCGGGTTGTTCACCATGCGTTCGCCTGCACAAAAGCTACCGCTCTTGCAAGCCGTTTTTGATTTGATTCCACGCATCAAACCGCCCGAAAAGTTTGGCAGCACTGGTTCGGAGTTGGGCGGCTATTTTCATCCAAACATATTGGCTATTACGCTAACCCTGCTGCTGCCGTTTG
>JAYTNY010000143.1:0-4801 GCA_043748055.1 Roseobacter sp. | reverse complement strand
GCGACGATGCCTGGGTTTAGTTCGACGACGTTTGCCAATGTGTCGGTCTCGGCGGGCGGGTTGGCGGCCCGCCGCTTTGAGTTGGGCCGCCCGCGAATTGCGCTTTCACCGAGCGTTTTGACGAAGACGCTGGTGTTTGGGGATTCAGCTACAGATGCCGCCGGTCTGGTCATCGCAAGCTCCGGCGCAAGCCCCATCAGCTACACCCTGCGCGAAGTGGCGGGTGGCGGCAGCGCGCAGACTGGCGGCGGGCCAGATGCATATGGATATACCTGGCGCAGCTCGCTGCAAAGCGGCGGGCCGGTTTATGGCTGGATTGACGCGACCGGCGGCACAGCGCTGAACTTGCTGGATGATGGCGAGAGTAACATCAACTTGCCATTTGAATTTCCGTTTTATGGGCAGGTGATTACGCAGGCGCGGATTGGCAACAACGGTGCAGTTTTGTTGAACAACGCCAGCGCGGATGTTTCATCGTCGAACCAGCAGATGGCGGCTGCGCCGTTTAACGCGCTGGCAGCGTTGTGGGATGACCTGGACGGCAGTGGCGGCAATGTGTATTGGACGATGGTGGGCACAGCGCCGAACCGCCAATTCGTCGTCGAGTGGCACCAGCGCCCGCATTACCCCAGCATCGGCGCGGTTTCTTTTCAAGCCGTTTTGTTCGAGGACGGTGATATGCAGTTTCAGTACCAAGATGCGTTGTTTGGCGAGGTGGGGTTTGACAAAGGCAAGAGCGCGACGGTGGGGATTCACGGCCCAGACAGCGCCAGCTTTTTGCAATACGCCTACAACGAGGACAAGCTGCAAGACGGCATAGCGATTTGCTTCGACAACCCACGCAGCCTGAGCGAATGTGGCCGCGACGCGTTCAACATCCCCTGGCTGATGACGACGCCGCTGACGGGTGAGATTGCCTCGGGTGCGGCGCAAGAAACGGTGCTGAGTTGGCGTTCGAACATGAGCGACACGCCACAGCCGGGAATGTACGCGGGCAATGTGCTGGTGCGCTCCAACGACCCGTTGGCGGGTGTGGTGTTTGTGCCGGTGACGCTGACCGTTACGCCAGCGGCCAGCCAGGGCGTGTTGGTAGGCGTGGTGCAAAGCAGCGGCGTGTGCGATGCGCAGACTGCGCCGTTGCCAAACGCATCGGTGCGAATTCAGAACGTGGGCGGCTTCTCGGCCACGACGCAGACCGATGCCAGTGGCAGCTACCAGTATTACCTGGAACCGGGGACGTATGAGGTAACGATGTTCGCTCAAGACCACATCACCCAAACCACCGCTGTGACGCTGAGCGCGGGCGTAACGACGACGCAGGGTGCGTTGTTGCGCCTGGACAAGCCCTGCATTGCGGTGATGCCGGGCAGCATCAGCCAGACGCTGCTGTTTTTGTCTCAGGTGGCTGTGCCGCTGACGGTGACCAGCAGCGGTGCGCAGCCGTTGAACGTTGCCGTGGTCGAAGCGCCCTTTAACGGAGAAGTGATTGGCCCGGACACGGCGGGCTATGTGATGGTGACAAATGTGGCGCAGCAGTTTATAGACATTAGTGCGACAGGCACGTTGACGAATCCGGGTGATGATGGCGTGTTCAACATCACCACCACGTTTCCTATTTCGTTGTATGGCAAGAGTGCTAACGAGGTGCGCATTGGCAACAATGGCGCGTTGTTGTTTGGGGCCATAACCGGCACGGTGAGCTTTGCCAACAGCCCGATGCAAACGGCGGCGAATTATTTGATTGCGCCGATGTGGGATGACTTCTCGTCGGAGCAGGGTGGGGTGTATGTGCAAGAGAGGGGCAGCGCGCCAAACCGCGTGCTGCTGGTGCAGTGGCAGAACCGCCCGCGCTATAAAGGAATTGGCGGCGCTACGTTTCAGGTGCAATTGCGCGAGACAGGCCAGGTGCTGTTTGTTTACAAGAACGTGAACTTTGGCAACACGTTTTTTGACAAAGGTGCGAACGCGACAGTGGGCATTCGCGGAACGAACAGTGGTCAGGTGCTGCAATACTCGTTTAACGCGCCCAGGCTGCAAAACACATTTGCGCTGTGCATTACCCCCATCCTGTTGCCGTGTGCGGATGTGCCGTGGGTGACGGCGACGCCGAATCAGGTGGCCGGGTTGTCTGGCACGTTACCCATATCGCTGACGTTGGATTCTGCGCGCATTGGCATGGGGACACATGCGATGACGCTGACGCTGGTGAATAACGCGACGACGCCTGTAATCTATGTGCCAATTACGTTGACGGTGACGGGTGGGCAGTTGTATCGCTTCCCGCTGGTCTTCCGGTAGCT
Source organism: Roseobacter sp. (assembly GCA_043748055.1). Lineage (GTDB taxonomy): Bacteria > Chloroflexota > Anaerolineae > J036 > Brachytrichaceae > JANMVQ01. Next base: position 2,501 of record JAYTNY010000143.1, on the reverse strand, counting down.
TGGCTGGGTGGGGCATCTTTACGAATGGGTGCATTCTGATTTAGGGGCACACGCCTTGCGAAAGGCCACGGTAGGGGCGCAGCACTGCTGCGCCCCTACGAAAATCGATTGCGAGACAAAGTTTGCCCCTTTTGCAAAATGCACCCGTTTTAGAGATTGGTTCTCGAAGAGAGAAGATTTAGAGAATTTTATGAACGCAACCACGACAGCGACCCAACCCAAAGCCATTCCCGTTCACAAAGGCTTGCCCATCCTCGGCAACGTGTTGCATTTCCGGCGCGACACGGTGGACGCGATAGAGAGCGCCTGGAAGCAACATGGCGACCTGGTCAACATCAACGTTGGCCCGCGCTGGCTGCTGCTGGCCTCGCACCCCCAGCTTGCGCAAGATATTTTGATCGAGCAGAAGCATATTTTTCGCCGCCCCAACTTGATTAACGCTGGCACAGCCCTAACACCGCTGCTGGGCCAAAGCGTGCTGACCACCGATGGCGACTCCTGGTTATTAAAGCGCCGCATGATGCAACCCATCTTTCACCGCCAGCGCATTCAGCACATGGGCGACAAGATGAGCGATGCCGGACAGAGCATGTTGGCACGTTGGGATGCCAAGCCCGCAGGCGCGGTCGTCAACTTTAACGAGGAGATGAAGCTGGTCACGCTCGACATCATTAATAGAACGATGTTTAGCACCAACGTGTTGCCCGAAGTGGAGAAGATTGGGCACACCATTGACATCAGCTTGCAGTGGCTGACCAAAAATGCGCAGACCTTGATTCGCATCCCAGAGCGCATTCCCACCCCTGGCAACCAGCGCTTTGTGCAAGCGCGCAGCACACTGGATGGCTATCTCTACAAGCTGATTACCGAGCGCCGCAACCCTCCCCCGTCAGACGGGGGAGGGGGTAATGACCTGCTGGACATGCTGCTGGAGGCGCGCGACGAGGACACCGGCGAGGGCATGAACGATGAGCAAGTGCGCAACGAGGTGATTACGATTTATGGCGCAGGCCACGAGACGACGGCGGTGGCATTAACGTGGGCGTGGTACGCACTTAATCAAAACCCAGATGTGCTGAAGAAGCTGCAAGCCGAAGTGGATAGCGCCCTGCAAGGCCGCACGCCCAGCATGGCCGATTTGCCGAACCTGCCCTACACGCTGCAAGTGTTCGAGGAAACCATGCGCCTGTTCCCACCTGTGCCGCTGAGCGTGCGCATGGCCTACGAGCCAACACAGCTAGACGGTCACGCTGTGCCGAAGAATCAACTTGTCGCCATCGGCATTCACAACATGCATCGCCATCCGGATTTTTGGGAGCAGCCCGAGGCGTTTATGCCGGAGCGGTTTGCGCCGGAGAACAAGGCCAAGCTGAACCGCATGGCGTATCTGCCATTCTTCACCGGCCCGCACCTGTGCATTGGTAACAACTTTGCGCTGATGGAGGGCCAGCTATTGTTGGCGATGATGGCCCAACGTTACGAGGTGCGCGTGGTGCCTAATCAAGTTGTAGAACGAGAAGTAGCGATTACGATGCGGCCCAAGCATGGGCTGAAGGTGACGTTGAACCGGAGGACGGGATGAATTTGTCTTGTGACGGCTCGGTAATAAGAAAAGTGTGCGCTCTGTACTTGGCGCGCCGTAGAACCTAAAGGTCTCAAAGACCTTTAGGTTCTGGCTACATCGCTGCTACGCAGTTGGCTTTGCTGAAGATCAAAGGTTGGAAAGATGGGAGGCACTAACCCGAAAACCGATGTTGAGGTTGCGGGAGGCCGGAACGGCGTAGTCGCGGTAGGCGCAGCGCATGCCGTTGACGTAGTAGTCGAACGCGCCACCGCGAACCACCCGCGCCTTGTTGCTGGTGTCATACCAATCCGCGCACCACTCCCACACATTGCCAGCCATATCTTGTAGTTCATACGGGCTATCGCCTTTCGGGCTAAAGCTACCTACCGTCGTTGTAAATTTGTAATTGCCCTCGCCACTGGCTTTTTGCCACGCGTCATTTTTATTGAAGTTGCAGCGCGTGTTATCCGGCGCTTCTGGCCCCCACGGGTATTCGCGCCCATCCGTGCCGCGGGCGGCCTTCTCCCATTCTTGTTCGCTGGGCAGGCGAATGGCGCTGCCTGTGGCTTGGCTGGCCCAGGTGCAAAAGGCGTTGGCATCGTTCCAATCCACATCCACCGCCGGGTGGTTTAGATAAGGCTTGCGTTTGGCTTCGTCCCATTGCCAATAACCATTGCGCGGGTGCTTTGTAGCTTGCAAAAACGCCCAATACTGCGCAACGGTCACGGGTGTTCTGCCCATCCAAAACTCGGCCAGCGTCAATTTTTGCTGGTTCTCGCCATACAAAAAGTCGCCTTCCCGAATGCGAACCATCTCTAGCGTTACGCCAGCGGCCAGCGTTAGTAACTCACCTTACGCAGCCAAAACAAAGGCTTTTTGACGATTCGGTATCGAAGATCAGAATTGAATTTGCTACGAAAAATAACAGTGAATCGCC
>JAYTNY010000142.1:0-16369 GCA_043748055.1 Roseobacter sp. | reverse complement strand
TCCAGTCTCTAATCTCCAATCTCTAATCTCCAATCTCCAACACGAATGGGATTCGTTGATGACTTTAGAGCGCGACTGCCGCAACGCCCTACCGACGACGATCATCAAGCCTTATCCCACCCCCGCTGCGCCCGATTTAAGACAGGCCTGGAATTGACCGTGACCACGAGATTGATGAAAAACGCGTTGACGGCCCTGCAGCTTCGATGGCTTAACCGAGCGGTCTGGATGGCGCTTGTGGTTGGCCTGGCGCACACACTGTGGCGGCTGCCCAGCCTCATCCAAACACAAACGGGTGATTTTGTGGCCTATTACGGTTCAGCATTGGCGGTGGCGCGGGGTATTCCGCTGGGCGGTCTGTATAACGATGCAATGTTCTGGGAAGTCCTGACGGGTTTGGGTATTGCCAAACGCTCCATATTCTTTCCAAATCCGCCCAGCATTCCGGTCTTGTTTCTGCCGTTCACATTCTTGTCTCTTGAAAACGCATTTCTGTTGTGGACCGTGATGAATTACGCCGTTGCGGTTGCCGTTGCGACGCTGTTTGTCCGTGCCGCTCAATTGCGCGGCGTGTATCGCATCCTCTTTATCGCCGTTGCGCTGAACTTTCAGCCCACCCGCTCGACTATCAGCCATGGTCAAATTTATATTGTCTTGTCGGCCTTGTTGTTATGGGTCTGGTGGCGTTACAAGCGCGAACGGGTGACAGGTTTTGGCTCGGCTCTGGGGTTGTTGCTGATTACCAAAGTGTTTGCTGTGCATGTGTGGCTGCTTACTCTGGGAATGCCGTTGCGCAGCGCGTGGCGTGCATGGTTGGCTGGGGCTGCCACCGTGGCGCTGGTCATTGCCCTCTCAGCAGTCATCACCGGCCTGCCAGCCTGGCAAACCTGGTTTACCGAGCTTGTCGGACGCACATCGTCCGAACTGATGCAGCACACCACCAGTGTGCGCTCCATCATCTCCCCAGCCTATCAATCGGTGCATGGCACGTTGGGGCACTTTATGATCTACGATGAAAAATGGAACCCCGATCCCATGTTGCACGCCAGTGAACTGGTCAAACCCTTGTCCGCTGCAATCGCACTGGGGTTAACCATGCTGGGTACTTGGATGGTGCGTCAGCGTTCGGTTGTGCAGGGTGCGCATGCCGATGCCGTCTTCGCCTCGCTGGCATCTCTGTCCATCGTGCTGTTTCCCTATGCTCTGGATTACATGTATGCCGCAGCTATCATCCCCATAGGTTTGTGGGTGCGCTGGTTGCAGGCCGGGCAATCAGTTAAGTTGCATATCGGCGTACTCATCGGCATTGTGTTGGTGGCTGCCAGCTATCCAGCAAAGAGCCTTGTATTTGCGCAGGGATTCTTGTCGGTGTTTGCCCACCTCAAAGTCTATGGATTGTTGTTGTTGATTGGATTGACGGCCTGGCAGGTCTACTGCACACGCCCTGTGCCTGATGAGGCATTGGCACAAGTAGTTCAACCAAATTAGCGGCTGAATAACTAGGAATTGACGCACGGAGATAACCATGTCCGACATACTTTTAACGCACGGCTACTTTTTGTGGGAAGACGAGAAAGAGCAGCAGATTATGAAGCCATACCCCACATTGGGCTTGCTCTACAACGCGGCCTGGTTAAAGCGGGCCGGGTTTGATGTGGCCCTCTACGATGCCACGTTTGGCAACCGGCCCGAGCTATATGCCAAACTTGCCAGCATGTGTGCCCCGGTGTTGGGCCTGTATACCAATCTCATCACGCGTGGCACCATTGTGCAGATTGTGGCCGAGGCCAAAAAGCACGGCTGGCACGTGGTGGTGGGGGGGCCAGAGAGCGCTAACTACCCCGCCGAATACCTAGCGCACGGGGCCGATGTAATTGTGGTGGGCGAAGGCGAAGCCACCCTGGCCGAGCTGCTGCCCGCGCTCAAAACGCACGGCCCCCATCGCCTGCACGCCGTTGCAGGCATTGTGTTTAGAGATGAAACCGGGCGCATGGTGCGCACCCCAGAGCGCGACCAGATCGCTGACATAGACAGCATCCCCTGGCCCGCCCGCGAACTCATAGACCAGCAACAATACGTGGACATCTGGCGCAAGCACCACGGCATGGGCAGCGTGAACCTGATTACCGCGCGCGGCTGCCCCTACAAATGCAAGTGGTGTTCGCACGCCGTGTTTGGCTACAGCCATCGCCGCCGCAACTTTATGGATTGTGCCGACGAGGTGCAATACATTGCCGAGACGTATAAACCCGACCAGGTCTGGTATGCCGACGATGTGTTCACCATCAGCCATCGCTGGCTCTACGATTACGCCGCCGAGTTAAAACGCCGCAACCTCAAGCTGCCCTTCGAAACAATCAGCCGCGCCGACCGCATGATGGACGACCGTGTGCTGGCGACCCTGGCCGAGATGGGCTGCTATCGCATCTGGATCGGTAGCGAGAGCGGCAGCCAGCGCATTCTGGATGCCATGCAGCGCGGCGTAACCGTGGAGCAGGTGCAGTGGGCAACCAAAGCCGCCCAGAAACACGGCATCGAAGTGGGCATGTTTTTGATGTGGGGCTATGACGGCGAAGACCTCAGCGACATCGAAGCGACGATTGACCATGTGAAGAAAGCCAATCCCAATATCTTTTTCACCACCGTTTCGTACCCCATCAAAAATACGCCCTACTACAACAAGATAGAAAACAGTCTGGCCTTAAACACCAGCTGGGCGGCATCCACCGACCGCGATTACGTCATCAAAGGCCGCCACACCCGCGCCTATTACAAACATGCCGACAAGTGGCTGCGCAACGAAGTGGCTGCATTCAGATTGCACGAGAGCGATCCAACTCAGGCCGCCACCCATCAACAAGCAGCCGAGCAGGCAAAACAAGATTTGTTGAAAACTGCGCACGAGGTGGAGCAGTAAGAAATGATCGCAACAACCGCCTTCGACTCAATGGCTGTGGACTACGACCGCAGCTTCACCCGTAGCACCCTCGGCCAGCTCATGCGCCAGGCGGTGTGGCAACGCATGGATGCCAACTTCGCCCCCGGCAGCCGCGTGCTGGAATTAAATTGTGGCACTGGCGAAGACGCGCTGTACTTAGCCCGCAAAGGCGTGCGTGTGCTGGCAACCGACATCTCCGCCGCCATGTGCGCCGTGGCCCGCCAGAAAATTTCATCAGCCCACCTGAGCAATTTCGTAGACGTGCGACAAATGGCGATTGAGGAAATCAAAGAGATTAAGAGATTAGAGATTGGAGATTGGCTCAACCCAATCTCCAATCCCCAATCTCCGTTCGATGGCCTGCTCTCTAACTTTGGTGGCTTGAACTGCGTGAGCGATTTAGGCAAAATTGCCCAGCACATGGCGGCGGTGTTGCGACCTGGTGCGCGGGCCGTGCTGTGCATCATGGGGCCGCTGGTGCCGTGGGAGTGGCTGTGGTACTTGCGCAAAGGCCAGCCGCGCAAGGCGTTTCGCCGGTTGGGGCGGGATGGCGTAGCGTGGTGCGATTTGCGCATTCGATACCCATCGGCCCGCACGGTGCGCCGCCAGTTTGCCCCAAACTTTCGCTTCTTGCGGGCCAGCGCCGTCGGCGCACTGCTGCCGCCCAGCTATGCCGAGGCCTGGGCGCAGAAACACTCGCGCATGTTATCGCGGCTGAATCAAATCGAAAGACGATTCGAGACCCATCCGCTAATGACCAGTTTGGCCGATCACTATGTCATTGAATTTGAACGCAACTAACCGTACACACAAGCGTCTCGAACGCGGAACATTCCTTCAAGCGCCGCAAAGCATCCTTCGACGCGGCGCAGCGCCGATCGCTCAGGATGCTATTCGACGGAGTTAATTTGCTGCGCAATATGAATGAGTAACAAACATGCAAAGTGACATCACCCTGCGAACCGCGCCTAAGCGCAAGATTGTTTTGTACAACCCCAAGGCTGTGTTCTTCACCTTGCCGCTGGGGCTGTTGGCCGTTGGCTCCGAGCTGGACCCCACCCGCTACGACGTGGTCATTGTGGATGGGCGCTTAGAAGCCGACCCCATTGCCACCCTGCTGGCCGAACTGGAAGGCGCGCTGTGCCTGGGCGTAAGCGTGCTGACCGGCGCACCCATTCGAGACGCGGTCGAAGTCTCTCGCGCCGCCAAAGCCCGCTTCCCCAATTTGCCAGTGGTCTGGGGTGGATGGCATACCTCGCTGTTTGGGCGCGAGTGTTTGGCCGAGGCCTGCGTAGACATCACCGTGCAGGCGCAGGGCGAAGAAACCTTTGCCGAGATTCTGGACCGCCTGGAGCGCGGGGCCGACATGCACAACTGCCAGGGCTGCACCTACAGAAAAGACGATGGCACGATCACGATGAACGCCCCGCGTCTGCTGCGCAACGTCAACGCTTTTCGTGCGCACGATTATTCGTTGCTGCCTGTCGAGCGTTACTACGAACTCAAAGGCAAGCGCCAGATTGATTACATCTCCTCGCAGGGCTGCAATTTTCGGTGCGCCTTTTGCGCCGACCCGTTTGTCTACAACCGCAAATGGGTGGGCCTGGAGCCGCAGCGCATGGGCGATGAGATTGAAGCCCTGTGGCGGCGCTACCAATTCGACGATGTGAATTTGCAGGATGAAACCTTCTTCACCCGTGCCGACCGCGTCGAGGCCATCGCCGACGAATTCATCCGTCGCAAGTTGCCCATTACCTGGGCCGCCACCATGCGCGCCGACCAGGGCGACCGGCTGCCCGAAAGCGTGATGGCGAAGTGTAAACAAAGCGGCTTGCGGCGCGTGCTCATCGGCGTGGAATCCGGCTCGCAAGAGATGATGGACTGGATCAAAAAAGACATTAAGTTAGAACAGGTATTTTTGTGCGCCGAGAAGTGTGCGCGGCACGGCGTGTCGGTCATCTTCCCGTTCATCGTCGGCTTCCCCAACGAGACCGATGCCAGCGTGCGGGCCTCGCTGGATGTGGCGAAGCGACTGCGCGGCATCAGCGCCGGTTTTCAGACCCCATTCTTCTACTTCAAGCCTTACCCTGGCTCCAGCATCACCGACGAAGCGGTGCGAGATGGCTACGAGTTGCCTTGCACGTTGGAAGAGTGGGCCAACTTTGATTTTGTCGGCTCGGCTGGCCCGTGGGTTACGCCCAAAAAATATCAGATGGTGGAGTCGTTCAAGTTCTATGCCCAGTTGGCCTTTGGGGCCGCCAAACCCTGGCAAAAGCCCGCTCAAAAAATAGCCCAGTGGCGCTGCAAGAACGACTTTTACGCGTTCCCCATCGAGAAAAAAATAAGCCATTGGATAAAGCCACCGCAGGCCTTGTCATGAAGAAGGTTGAACTAAGGGTTGAACTATCAAAGAGCGCAGCATTCCCAGATGCTGCCGCGTTTACACCACACGTTCGACGTGCGTGGAGCAAACTGCTGTGGCTCAAGTTCAAACTCTTTCAGCAGCACCGCTACAACGCATTGGTCTTAGAGCGTGTGCGCGATGTGCCCCTGCTGGTGCTACCCCAAGTCTTCAACCCCAGCCTCATGCGCGGCGGCGAATTTCTTGCCCAAACCCTGGCCGCACACGGCAAACCGGCTTACCGTGAGGTGTTGGACATGGGCACTGGCTCTGGCGTGGGCGCAATCTTTGCGGCGGCCTTCGCCCAGCGCGTGGTCGGCATAGATATCAATGCCGAGGCCGTGCGCTGCGCCCGCATCAACACGCTGATGAATAAGCTGGAGCATAAGATCACAATTCATCAGGGCGATTTGTTCGCGCCAGTCGCCAATCAACCCTTTGATCTGGTGCTGTTTAACCCGCCGTTTTACGAAGGCGTGCCGCGTGATGCGCTCGATCACGCCTGGCGCGGCGAAGGTGTGGCGCGGCGTTTTGCAGAGGGGTTGCGCACGCACCTCAAGCCTGGCGGCATGGCCTGGGTGTTGCTCTCTACCAAAGGCGATACACCCCTGTTTATGCACGCGTTTGAGCAAGCCCACTTGCAAGTAAGCGTGCTGGCCGAGCGTGAACTGATTAACGAACGATTGACGATTTATGCCGTGGCTTAGTCCTCTGACAAGGGTAGGGGCGCAGCATGCTGCGCCCCAATGAGCGCCGCGCCCGAATGGATTTTTGCAAGAGGTCTTTTGAACCAATGGATAGTTTTGGATTTACAGCCCAACTGCATCACACCGCCCGCTTCCCGCTGTTGGGCAAGTGTCTGGAGGTGCGCAGCAACAGCGCCGATGTGCTGCGTGTGGCCCACCAGGCGTTTGGGCATTGGTTGTTGCTGGCGGAGGAGGCACGCTGCGCTCAGGAAACGCTGTGCTTGGATGTGGTCGTGATGGATAAGCCGCATGATGAGACGCAGACAATACACCCCCTGTTTGAGTACCGCCTGCATGGACACACCTTCATCGCCACTGCAGGTGATGACATGATGACGGCGCAGTTGGATCGCGGCTACGCTATTGCCTTTGTGGCCCCAGCCTTAGTGGCCAACACGTTGTATTTGCGCAAGCAAGTGCTGGACACACTCGGCCTGTTGCTGACGACCCAGCACGACCGCGAACCGATTCACGCCGGAGCAGTAGCATGGCAGGGCAAAGCCATTTTGTTTGCGGGCAAGAGCAAGGTGGGCAAAAGCACGTTGTGCTATGCCTGTGCCCAGGCCGGGTTTGATCTGATTGCCGAGGATGTGGTGTATCTCCAACGTCAGCCTGATTTGTGCTTGTGGGGACACGCCACGCACATTCATCTGCTGCCCGATGCACCGCGCTTCTTCCCGGAGTTGAAAGAGACCCCCGCGCAGTTGCAGCCAAATGGCAAAACCAAGCTGGCCGTGTGTGTGCCAAACCGGCGGCTCTTTGCCACGCAGGGCGCGTTGTGCATCATCGAGCGCAGTGCATCCGCCAATGTCAGTCAATCCATCCTGGAGTCCATCTCAACCGATGCCGCGCTCGCAGCGCTGTTTGAGGGCGTGGATGAAGGGTTCGATTTATATCCCTTCGCAAAATTGGCAGCGGCTGGCTGGCTGAGCAAAAACCCCGCATATCGCCTGCACCTCGGCACCGATGTAAACCAAACCGTGCAGGCTTTGCAACGCTTATGAACCAACACCATTCGCCTGAACCTCAGGATGTCAATCACTTCAGCGGGTTGACATATTTTTCGCATTTGGGGGCGCTGGGTGCCGGCGATGTGCATGCGATGCGAGCGCGGGCCAGTATGGCATTGATAGCTGCCTTGCAGATTGAGAATGACCAGTGCGTGTTGGAGATGGGATGTGGCACAGGCAAAACGCTGATGCGTGTGGCGCATCAAACCGGTGGCAAGCGCGCCAGGGTTATTGGCGCAGACTTTTCTCCCGATATGTTGGCGGCAACCTGGCAACGTGCGCGTTGGGCGGGTATGCAGGATAAAGTGTGCCTTGTGCGTGGTCACATAGGTCGTGTGCCGCTGGCGGATGGTTCGGTTGATCGCGCGTATTGTGAATCGGCCCTGTGCTTTCACGACGAGGCTACCGCGACCGCCGCGCTGCGCAATATCTTCCGCATGTTGAAACCGGGCGGGTGTTTTGCTGCTAACGAGGCGATCTGGCGCGAGAGTGCTTCTGATGAGCGCATCACTGATGTGTATGACCGGTGCTTACAACACTTTGGCACCTGCCAGGGCTGCCCACAGACATGGCGCATACACAATTGGCTGGGGGTAATGCGCAGCATTGGCTTTGAGGTGACCGCTAAGCCCTTGCACGAGGCGTGTGCACACACCTCCCATTCACTTGCCCATCTGTCGTTAATGCCGCTAAGAGAGCGTGTGTTCGACGCAGTCTATCCGCTGGTTCGCAAGCTAAAGCCGCCTGTTCGGGCGGCTGTTGCCCACTACGATGCGCTCTACAAGTTGCACGCGGGCGAAGGTATAACGATTGAGGATTGGTTGTTTGTGTTAAGGAAGCCATGAAAAAAAAAGTGCTGCTGATTAACCCGCGTATGTGCTCACTGAAGGCCACACGCATGCCACTCTCGTTGCTGCACCTGGGAGCAGTATTAGAGGGCAAATACGACTACGACATCATTGATGGCAATGTGCTGGACAACACGCCTGGCGCAAGTGCAGTCAATACCGCCCTGCGTGCCGTGCAGCAAGATGATGTGGCCGCCGTGTGCGTCACGGTGATGCCGGGGCCGCAGGTCGCGCCCGCCATCGAACTCTCGGCGGCCATTCGCGCTACCAAGCCCAGCGTGTCGATTATTTGGGGCGGCTACTTCCCCACCCTATATCCCGACAGCGCCATCAACGCGCCGTATGTAGATTACGTGGTGCGCGGGCAAGGCGAGGAGACGTTGTTAGAGCTGCTGACGGATCAAGCGAATAGAAACCAGCACGGGACAAACCAGGTTTTTTCAAAAAACCTGGTTTGTCCCGTGCGCGGCGTTAGCTGGCAAGATGGCGACAAAATCATCCACAACCCCGACCGCCCCTTCCGCCAGCCCGATGAATTTCCCCCGCTGCCCTATCACAAGCTCGATGATCTAAATATTTACTTGCGGCCCAGCTTTATGGGTCAGCGCACGGCCGTGCATCAGGCCGCCATTGGCTGCCGCTACCGCTGCACCTTTTGCGGCGTGGTGACGATGTTTAATGGCACTACCAAGCTCTCTGGCCCGGCACGTTTGCAGCAGACTATGAAGACCTTGCGCGATGACTACGGCGCGACGGCCATCCAGTTTTACGACAACAATTTTTTTGACCGCGAGGACAACAGCGTGCCGCTGCTGGAAGCCATGAGCGAGACACCGCTGCCGTGGTGGTGCTATGCCCGCGCCGACACGCTGGCGAACTTTTCTCCGCGCACTTGGGAACTTATTCGCAAGAGCCAGTTGCGCATGGCCTATATTGGGGCCGAGGCGGGCAGCGATGCCGTGCTGAAAAGCATGCACAAAGGCACCACCGTTGAACACACGTTCGAGGCTGCCGCCCGCTGCCGCGAGTATGGCGTGATCCCGGAATTCTCGTTTGTGCTGGGTGGGCCAGATGACCCCGAGGGCGAAATAGAAAAGACGCTGAGTTTTATCAAACGCATCAAGCAGATACACCCAGGCTGCGAAGTGATTTTGTATTTCTACAGCCCCACGCCTCAGCGCGACCCTCGGTGGATGCAAGCCGATGCGAACAGCCCAAGACCGGCGACGCTAAAAGCCTACGGCCCGCAGGGGCCAACCCTGCCCACCACGCCCGAAGAATGGACGCAGCCGCAGTGGATCAGCTACGTCTGCCATCAAGATGCGCCCTGGCTTTCGCCCGCCCTACGCCAGCGCGTAAAAGATTTTGCGCGGGTGCTGGCCTGCCGCTTCCCCACCGCTCAAGATTACAAGACGCCGCAGTGGGGCAAAAACTTGCTTAAAGCCGCCGCCACATGGCGGTATTCCAGCGGTCGCTACGACAATCCCTGGGAACTTAACTTAATTCAGCGGGTCATTCCGCTGAGGCAGCCGCAGAAAGAAAGTTTGTAATTGGCTTTCAGCAATCAGCGGTCAGCTCTTAGCTGAAAGCTGACCGCTGATCGCTGAAAGCTCATGATTGACCTACAAAAACTTTTCCGCCGCCCCATCGGCATTTTTAGCGATGTCTTCCCTGGCTCCGAGCGCGAGCGGGCCGAGGCCATTGCGGGGCATGGCTTTAGCTGTGTGCAGTGGCGCTTGCCGCTGGCAACGCAGGACATCAACGCGGCGAACGTCAAGAGCCTGCTCAAGCCCTACCAGGACAACGGTTTGCAGATTGTGGCGCTGGCGGGCTACGAAAACATTGTGGAGCCGAACGGCCAACTGCGCGTGCAAAACCTGGAGCGGCTAAAGCGCCTGATGGACATTGCGCCCTTGTGCGGGCGTGGCAACCTGGGCGGCGGCATTGGCGTTGCCACCGAGACTGGCAGCAAGAACCGCATGAACCAATGGCAATGGCACGATGACAATGCCAGCGAGGCCACCTGGGCCGAGCTAAAGAACGCCATCACCGAGCTGAGCCGCTATGCCAAACAAACCGGTTCGCGCTTGCTGCTGGAAGGCTATGTCCACAATGTGTTGCGCACCGCCGATCACATTGATCGCTTGCGCCGCGAGTTGCGCTCGGTTGAATATTGGTTTGTGATGGACCCGTTTAACTTGTTTATGGAAGACAAGCTGGCGCAGCAGCAACACGAGCTTGCGCGCATCTTCACCCTGATGGGTAAGCGCGTCGCCATCGCTCATGCCAAAGACCTTGTCTACGCCCACGGTCAGATCAACACGCCTCGCGCCGGGCAAGGCATTTTGGATTACAAGACTTATTTTCGTCTGCTGGATGAACACTTGCCGGATGTGCCATTAATTCTTGAACACTTAACTGCTGAACAAGTAGAGGATACGTTGGAGTACTTGGTTACGATTCACAAAAAGTGAGGATCGCGGGTAGCCTGCGTTGCATATATGCAAAGCGAACGCTCGAAAACAAGGGCACGATTAGCGCCTAACGCACTCCGAGCGCGTTAGGCGCTGGCGCAAAACTCCTGCCACACCTCACGCAACGCTTGCACCAACTCACCAATCAATTGCGCATCGTGGCGCGGCCCCGGCGTCAGGCGCAGGCGCTCGGTGCCGCGCGGTACGGTGGGGTAATTGATGGGTTGCACGTAGAGGCCATACTGCTGCAAAAGTTTGTCGGTCACCCGCTTCGTCTTCACCGCGTCCCCAATCACCACCGGCACAATATGGCTAGGTGAGGGCAATGTCGGAATGCCCGCCTCGCGCAGTGCTTGCTTCAACAGCGCCGCATGGCGTTGTTGTGCCACTCGCTCCACGTCGCTTTGCATCAAATGCTCGATGCTGGCCCGCGCCCCGGCTGCAATTACCGGCGGCAAGGCGGTGGAGAAAATAAACCCATGCCCAAAGCTGCGCACGCAATCCACTAAGGCCGCACTGCCGCTGATGTAGCCACCCACCAGCCCAAATGCCTTGCCCAGCGTGCCTTGAATCACGTCAATCTCATCTTCAACGCCTTGCAATTGCGCAATGCCGCCACCGCGTGGGCCATACATGCCCACCGCATGCACCTCGTCCAAATACGTTAGCGCGCCGTAGCGCTTCGCCAGCGCAATAACTTCGCGCACCGGCGAGATATTCCCGTTCATCGAATACACCGACTCGAAGGCGATGAGCTTGGCTTGCCCGCGTGGCAGTGCGCGCAGCTTCGCCTCCAAATCTTCAAGGTCGTTGTGCTTGAAAATAATTTTCTCCGCGCCGCTGCGCTTAATACCCTCGATCATCGAGTTGTGGTTGCCCGCATCCGACAAGATGACGCAACCTGGCAACAGGCTGCCCAACACCGAAAGCGCGGTGTGGTTGGCCATGTAGCCTGATGTAAACGTGAGCGCGGCCTCCTTGTGGTGCAGCCGCGCCAGTGTTTGTTCGAGCTGAACGTGCAGGTGGTTTGTGCCGCCGATGTTGCGCGTGCCGCCCGCGCCAGTGGCACCATCCTCAATCGCCTCGTGCATCGCCGTGCGAATCACATCCGAATGTCCCATGCACAAATAATCGTTGGAGCACCAGATAACGACTTCGCGCCGCCCGCTGGGGCTGTGCCACACCGTGCGCGGGAACTGGCCGCGTGGGCGCTCCAACTCGGTGAACACGCGGTAGTTGCCTTCGCGCTTGAGCTGTTTGAGCTTTTGAGTAAAGACGGTTTGGTAGTCTGTCTCGGAGGCTTCGTGCGCCTGATGACGGCAGACGACAGACGACAGACGACGGAGAGCGGAGTCGTCTGTCGTCTTGGCTTCTGAGCCGCGTCGTCCGTCGTCCAAGATTGGTAGGTCTATAACTGATCCCGTTCTCATACCCAACTCCTCGGTTGCAACAACGCCAATGTCTCGGCTTCGGGGCTGCCTAGCTCAGGCGTTAAATCGAACTCCCAGCGCGCCAGCGGCGGCAACGACATTAAGATCGCTTCGATGTTGCCATCCGTCTGCAAACCAAAGACAGTGCCTCGGTCATACACCAGGTTGAACTCCACATACCGCCCACGCCGATAAAGCTGCCACTGGCGTTCGCGTTCGCCATACGGCGTATCTTTGCGGCGGTGCACAAGGGGCGCGTAGGCCTGCACAAGGGTCTCGATGCCATCGCACACAAACTCAAACGTGTGCTCAAAACTGCCCAACGCAATCTCATCAAAAAAGATGCCGCCCACGCCGCGCATTTCTTTGCGATGTTTCAAATAGAAATACTCGTCGCACGTTTTTTTGAGCGCGGTGTAGTCCGCACCATGCCGTGTGCAGTAGTCTTTTAAGGTTTGGTGAAAGTGCTGCGCGTCTTCGCTAAAGCCATAGCTGGGTGTTAAATCCATGCCGCCGCCAAACCACCCGTCAGCACCAGACTCAAAGTAACGAAAGTTGGCATGAAACGCAGGCACATATGGGTTGCGCGGATGAAACACCATGCTGAGGCCCGTAGCAAAATACGGCTGGCCCTGTGTGTTGGGGTGTGCTTGCCACAACGCAGGCGGCGTCTGTTCGCCATGCACCGCGCTGGTGTTAATGCCCGCCTTCTCAAAGGCAGCACCCTCGCTCATCACGCGGGCCGTGCCACCGCCGCCGCCCAGACGCTCCCATGTTTTGGTGTTGAATTGCGCCGCGCCGTCCAACACCTCAAACGCATTGCACAAACGCGTTTGCCCTGCGCGCATCAACTCAATCACCCTTTCTTTGTTGCTCATACCTTTACTCACGCGGGTAGCCGTGCGGCTACCCTGTTGCCAAAGTGCGCAGCCGAGTGACTAACCGGCTAAAGCCTCCACTCCAATATTTGCGTGCGAGTACTCGTGCACAAATGCCGCCAGCCGCCTCACGTTGTCTACTGGCGTCTCCGTCATAATGCCGTGGCCCAAGTTAAAGATGTGGCCTGGCCTGCCATCGGCGCGATCCAATACATCTTTTGCGCGCCGTTCCAACTCCGGCCAGGGCGCAAACAATGTGGCTGGGTCGAGGTTGCCTTGCACAGCCACATCACCTAGCCCAGACCAGGCTTCATCCAAATTCACGCGCCAATCCACACCCAACACATCCGCGCCCGTTTGGCGCAGCAGTGCGCTCAGGCCGCTCATGTCGGTGCCGAAGTAAATAACAGGCGACGACGGACGATGGACGACGGACGACAACGATTCAGCCGTCGTCCGTCGTCTATCGTCCATCGTCTTTACTTGGCGAATCACTTGTTGCACATACGGCAACACATTGGCTGCGTAATCAAATGGCGCAAGCTGGCCTGCCCAGCTATCAAAAATTTGCACCGCGTCTACGCCCGCTTCAATTTGCGCGATCAAGTAATCGCTTACCAGCGTCGTCAGCTTCTCCATCAGCGCATGCCATGCGGCGGGCTGGGCGTGCATGAACTGCTTTACCTTGCGAAAATCTTTGGAGCCGCCCCCTTCAATGGCATACGCCGCCAGCGTAAACGGCGCGCCGCTAAAGCCAATCAGCGGCAGCTTGTGCGCTAGTTCGCGTTGGGTTAACTTGATGGCATCCAGCGTATAGCGCACGGTCTCGCTCGGGTCGCTGTGGCGCAGCATGGCCACAGCGGCATGGGTTTGGATGGGGTTGTGGATGACCGGGCCTTCGCCTTGCTCATAGGTCAATCGCAGCCCCAGCCCCTCTAGCGGCGGCAAAATATCTGCGAAGATGATGGCGGCGTCCACCTCAAACGCATTCACCGGCTGCAACGTAATCTCCGTCGCCAACTCCGGCGTTTTCACCATTTGCAAAAAGCCATGCTTCTGGCGCAGCGCCCGGTATTCGGGCATGTAGCGGCCTGCTTGGCGCATAAACCAAACCGGCGTGCAATCGGTGGGTTGGCGGCGGCAAGCGCGTAAGAATCGGTCGTTCATGAAGAGATTAGAGATTAGAGATTAGAGATTAGAGATTAGAGATTAGAGATTGAGTGAGTTGTTGAGTTTGGTTTGAGCGAAGCGAGGATGGCTGTTGCGCCATCGGCCAATAACTGCTGCGCTAGTGCGTGGCCCAATTGTTCTGCTGTTGCCACATCACCCTCGCGCTCACCACGCACCATCGCCGCCCCATCCAACGAGGCCACTAGCCCGCGCAAGTGCAATGCGTCCTTGTTGGCTGTGGCGTATGCGGCGATAGGCACCTGGCACCCGCCCTCCAACGCCCGCAAAAATGCGCGCTCGGCTGTTACGCAGGCTTGCGTGGTTGGGTCGTTGAGTGGTTGCAACAACGCACGTGTGCGCCCATCCCCGGCGCGGCATTCGATGCCCAGCGCACCTTGCGCGGCAGCGGGCAGCATCACCTCCACAGCCAGCGGCAGCGCAATAAACGCGGCGTCGTCGCTAATAAAAGTTTGTGCTGTGTTTGCTTCATCAAGCGTGATCAGCCCCAGTCGTTGCAGCCCCGCCGCCGCCAGCACAATGGCATCGTGTTGGCCCTCAGCCAGTTTGCGCAGGCGGGTGTCTATGTTGCCGCGCATTTCGCCCATGTGCAGATCGGGTCGCAACGCCAACAGTTGGCTGGCGCGGCGCAGGCTGCTGCTGCCGATGCGTGCCTCGTGCCGCACTAAACCTCGCGGGTCTAACAACGCTACCGCTTTCATCTTTGGCTTGCGGTCAGACCCGCGAGGTTGCGCTACGACTAGCATGTCGCGTGCGTCTGCGCGTTGCGGAATCGCGCCCAGTATTAGGCCATCCATCAACTGCGAAGGCAAATCTTTGGCACAGTGAATCGCCAGATCAATGCGGCCATCGCGCAGGGCTTGCTCAATCTCAGTCACAAACAAGCCCTTGTCGCCGATCTTGGAAAGCGCCACATCCAAAATGCGGTCGCCTTTGGTGGAGATGACTTCGATGTGAATACTTAAGTCAGGATGCGCTTGCTGCAACGCTGCGGCCACCAAATGGGTTTGGGCCAACGCCAACTTGCTACCGCGTGTGCCGAGGGTTAGAAGGGTCATTTTTCAAATGAACCCCCGCCCCCTAAAGGCGAGTCGTCGAGCTTTGCACACCGTTTATCGTTCGTAACGAATCGAGGAACGTACAAAGAAAATCAACGACTCCCCTTTAGGGGGCGGGGGTCTTACGCTGAGTTCAACATCGTGCGGCACATATTATTCGTACAGCCCGCGCAGCGCAGCTTGTATTGCGTGGAATGTGTTTGGCCGCTACGCAAATGGTCGGCCACGATGCGGGCCATCGCTTCGATAAAAGTAGGATCGTCATTGAGCGAGGGCGCACGCTTAAACCCAGTCACGCCCACTGCGTGCGCCAGTTCGGCATACTCAATATCTAGCTCGTGCAGCGTCTCGATGTGGTCGCTGGTGAACGCAATGGGAATGACCAGCACGTTCTTGCGCTTCTTCTCGCCCAGGTGGCGAATCACCTGCTCGGTGCTGGGGCCAAGCCATTTCAGCGGCTTAATGTCGGACTGATACGCCAGCATAAATTCGTTGGAGAACCCCAGGCACTCCATCACCTTTTGCACCGTCGCGCCCACCTCTTGTGGGTAGGCATCGCCTCGGTCAATCACGCTCAGTGGCAACGAGTGCGCGCTGAACAACAGCAACGCATTGCTGCGCTCCTCCAGTGCAAATTGTGCAAGCCCCTCGCGTACTTTTTGGGTGATGGCGCTGATAAACGCCTCATGCGTGTGCCAGCGGTCAATCAGGCTCCACGAGAATGCATCGCGCAGGTTCAGGCGCAGGGCCTCGCGCCATAGCTCGTTCATGCTGGCGCCGGTGGTGCTGCAACTCCACTGCGGGTATTGGGTGAAGGCAATCGCGCGCGTCACGCCATCGGCTTGCATTTGCTTCAGGGCGGTCTCGGTCATCGGCTCGGCGTATCTAAAGGCGATGTAGAACTTGTGCGGCGCGGTGCGCGGCGAAAACTCGTCCAGCATTTTCACCATGCCATCGCCCTGCAACTTCGTCCAGGTGTAGATGGGTGAGCCGCCGCCCATTTCGGCATACTTCTTTTGCACTTTGGGCGTGCGGCGCTTGGCAATAAATTTGCCCAGCTTTTCCTGGAAGGGCAGGGGGATCAATTCACGATCCAAAAACATGCGCTGCAAAAACGGGCCAACATCGTTTAGGGTTTGCGGGCCACCTAAGTTCATCAATACAACACCGGTCGGGGCTTTACTCATCTTGAAGTCATTGTATAGATTTGCATAGATTTGCGTAAATTACTTTCGTCATGGTTGGCCCATGACTTAAGATAGGAGCCACAAGCATGTTATGAGCGAAACTCAGATTTGGTAGCCGCATGCTTTAGCTTGCGATTTATATATCGAGTAGCTGTTACAAAAGCCAAATGATGCCCGTTGTTACTCCTATATGAGCGCAGGCTAATCCTTC